>JAHRXB010000028.1 GCA_019104905.1 Bdellovibrio sp. | reverse complement strand
ACTGAAAATATGCTGACAAACACAGCCTCTGTGCAAATGGGTTGGATGTTATGATGCTAATAAAATCTTTGACTGCAGCCTCTCTTGTTTTAGGTGTTCATAGTGCGGCCTTCGCTGAAGACGATCTGATGAGCATCTTGGAAGGCAAGACGGGATCTGCAGCGGCTCAATATGTTGAAAGTGAAGAGGTCGCTAAACTTAAAAAAGCGGTGAACCCTTCTTCCGCGGAACAAAATATTTTTTTCCAGTTCTTGGTGGATAAGAACTACGAAAAAGCCCTCTTTCAGTGGAGTGCGGCTTTCAGCGGTTCCACATTTCAGGGAACTGAGACGGGTAAAGCTCTAGAAGCCTTCCTCAACTATAAAAATGGTTTGAAGTTGACGGGGGTTGAAAGTCTTTTGGCGATTTCAGAGCCCCAAAAAATTGACGCTTCGGTGATCAGTCTTTGGAAAGAAAACCTCAACGACAAAGATCCGGTCTGGGGAATGGCGCAAGTCACTTGGAATCCGTATTGGACTCAAGTCTTTGGCGTGGGCGCTGAAATGGCGGTGGTTCTTCAGAAGAGCTATGTGACTGAAGACATCGCGGCTTTGACTGAGCTCATTAAGAAAACTCCAGTGGACTCTGCAGAACGTAATATTTTGCAATGGCAGCTGGTTTTGAATTTGGGCATCCGGGGCGATTCTGCGAAGGCCGCACAAGTTCTGGCGCACTTGATGAAAGCCAAAAACAACCCGATTGATAAAGACCTTATGACGATCACAGCAGGTCGTTTGCTTTATCAAAATGGATTTTTGGATGCGGCGCTAAAGTACTACGAAAATATCTACAAAAAATCGGACTATTGGTTCCAGGCGCAAGAGGAAATGGCTTGGGCTTATATGAGAAAAGGTGAACCTCAGAACGCGATGGCAATCACCAAGACTTTGACTTACCCCCACTTTAAAGGTTGGGTGGGTATTGAGTCTTACTTGCTGAGCTCTTTCAGCAGCTTGAAGGTGTGTGATTATCCAGGTGTGCTGACGACGATGAAGTCTATTAAGTCGCAGTTCGGAGATCATTTGGTCGCTCTTGAAAAGTTGGCAGCAGATCCTCATCAGCCCGCTGTGGCGAATCTGATGAAGTCTTTGTCTGAAGGTCCTGTGAGCACCGCCAAGCTTGGTAAAGAGGCTCATCTTTTGCCTGCTTACGCGTCGAAAGATGAAGTGTTGTCGTTGTTAGTGAAGAGACATGAATATCTGACGAAAGAAGCGGGACTTGCAGAACAGCTTTATGCGCGTTCTTTGACCTTCGGAAATTTGCAAGGTCACTTTGAAACTTTGAAGAATCAAGTTCAGACTCGGGCTCAGTTGACTCAAGGAGCGGGTTATCAGCGCGTTCAGGAGTTGGCCAAGGCTGAGTTGGAAGACTCTAAACAAGTCATGCAGCGTTTGAGAATCGTTGAAGTGGAGATGATTCAGCAAGTGGATTCGGCTTCTAAGTTCTTGAAGCATGCGAATGTATCTGAATCTAAAAAAGGATCCACAGGCGCCAACGGCAAGTTCGCGATGAGTTTTGCCAATGACAAAGAGATCTGGTTTGACGAACTTTCTAACTTCAAAGTGGACGTTAAAAAAGGTTGCTCTAAAGAAAGCGTGAAGGAGTAAAGATGAAATCTTTAGTTCAAGCTCTCTGTGCCCTCATTGCTTTTTCACTTCTTGCAGGTTGTGGAAGTGAATCAGCGACAAAGTTAGTTCCCAAAGCCGTCCTTCCCAAGGAAGGATTTTCTGAAAAGCCCAAAGACTTTACGGTTTTCAACCCCAAAGTAGATATCCTTTTTGTGATTGATAACTCTGGAAGTATGGAAAGCGTTCAACAGACATTGAGTCGCAATGCTTACTTGTTTGCGGATGCCATATCCAAGGTTTCAATCTTGGACTACCACATCGGTGTTATCAGCACGGACATGGAACTTTGCGGTTACTTCAATCGTGATAATTGCGGGAAGTTGATTGGCACTCCGTCCTTCGTTTCTAAAACGACGCCGGATTTAGTGAATGTGCTGTCACGAAAAATGGTTTTGGGAACCAACGGCAGCGCGACGGAAGAGATGTTCAGTCCTGTGATGGAAGCTCTTTCTTTGCCCTTGGAAAACACGGTCAATGTGGGATTTCATCGGCAAGACGCATTCTTAGCGGTGATTTTTATTACCGATGCTAAAGAACAGTCTAAGTACAGTCCTCAAGATTTCTTGCAGTTTCTGAACACCAAGAAGACTGATCCAAGCCGCGTTTTGGCTTACGGTGTGATCCGTAAATTGGCAGAAGAAACTATCTGTCGGGGAATGGAAGAACTTGATGATAAGCTTGAGAACTTTTTGGCCATCGTTTCAAACGGCGACAAGTCTCAGAAGAACATCTTGAGCCTTTGTTTGCCTGATTACGGTGTGAAGCTGGCGGAGTTCGCGAAAGACATCGTTCGCCGTTCGGCGGGAACTGTGAAGCTCAGCCGTATTCCCAATGTAAAGACGATCAAAGTTTCTTACGGCACTCAAGTGATTCCCAACAGCGCCACCAGTGGTTGGGTTTATCAGCCCTCGACAAACTCTATTTTGTTGTCGGAAGGGATCAACTGGAACTACCAGGGACCCGGAGTCGGGTTGAGTATCGACTTTGAAGTCGTAGATGTGAATTAGGAATTTCCCGGGGCTTCGATCGAAGCCCCTTTTGCTTTCTGTAATCCCTTAGAGCCCCTCCTGGGCTTGAATTCCTCGGACAGTCCTCGCTCTTGTTGTTCTTTTTTTGGCTGCCGCAGTGGGGGGGTGCTTCGCTGTGGAACTCGGACTTCACACCCAGGAGGGGCTCTAAGGGATTGCAGAAAGAAGTGGGGGCGTCGGTGAGGGGGAATGCTTAGTTTTTGGGATGGGTGTCTAAGTGGTTAGAAAATAAAGTGAATTTAGTACGGATGTGAGGGTTTTGGGTTGGAGTTGGGGCTCTATAACTCGTTGCGCGAGATATTAAAAATATTTCATTGATATTAGGCACTTAGCAGTGTTTTATACGTGGTAGTTTGGACTACAATTTTTACTTTTCTGGAGGGAGACTTATGCACCAGAATGTAAACACGGAAAATAAATCATCAACTAGCTCTACGATCCCGCAGAAGTTTGTGTACTTCTTTGCGGCCGGTGAGGCTGAAGGTAACGCTGGGATGAAAAACATCTTGGGCGGTAAAGGAGCCAACTTGGCGGAGATGACTTCGCTGGGTATTCCTGTTCCTCCGGGCTTTACTATTTCGACAGAGATCTGCACGCACTACACAGAGGCTGGCGGAAAACTTCCTGAATGGGTTCGTCCTGCGGTGACGGCGGCGATGGCCAAAGTCGAAGCGAAGATCGGCAAA
>JAHRXB010000061.1 GCA_019104905.1 Bdellovibrio sp. | reverse complement strand
ATTGCTGCGGCGGGGTCTCCACCATACCCTCGGGTCAATTTATCTATTTCATCAAGAATAAAGACCGGATCGTTTTCCCCGGCTTTTTTAATGGCAGAGATAATGCGACCGGGGAGTGCACCAATATAGGTACGACGATGCCCGCGAATTTCGGCATCATCGCGAACGCCTCCCAGACTGACGCGAACATATTTTTTACCTAAGGCACGAGCGATGCTTTTCCCTAAAGAGGTCTTGCCAACTCCCGGAGGGCCGATAAAGAGCAAGATAGATCCTTGATGGGCTTTACGAAGTTTCATCACCGCCAGATGTTGCATGATACGGTTTTTAATTTTATCCAGACCGTAGTGATCTTCGTGAAGAATTCGTTCTGCTTCTTCAAGATCAATTTCTTTTTGAAGAGAAGATTTATTCCAAGGAAGATCCAGCATCAGCTCTAGATGGGTTCGAATCATTTGATATTCAGGTGAGGCGGAATTGATCGTCTCTAGACGTTTTAGCTGATTGCGAGCTAAGTCCAAGGCCTCGGGCGGCATTCCAGATTTTTCGACACGTTCCTTGAATTTGCCGTAAAGGTTGCCGTTTTCACCTTCGCCTAATTCATCTCGAATGACGCGCATTTGTTCGCGTAAGATCGCTTCCTTCTGCGTTTGCTGGAAGCTTTCATTTAATTTATCGCGAATGCCTCTTTGGATTTTAAGACGTTCTTTGAGTTCTTGCATGCGATCAAGCAATTTTAAGGTGCGATCTTTGAGGTCCAGGATTTCTAAGATTTCCTGTTTTTCGGGAACAGAGATATCCGCATAAGCCGCGCACATATTCGCGAGAGTGGAAAGGTCTTCGATCTCGGTCAACATGTCTTTGACTTGTTGGGTGTTGCCAGGAAGCAGAGTTAACATTTCTTCACTCAGCGCGCGAAGGCTGGCTAAGAGGGCCTCTTCGGTTTTTTTATCCATTTGCCCACGATCTTCCAGGGCTTCACTTTGAACTTCGAAGAAGCCTTCTTTGTCATGGCTCTGGACAACTCGGACGCGTTGGTGGGCTTTGACGAAGACGCTGTAACTGCCGTCTTCATCAATGCGAAACGACTCGACTTTGGCTAAAGTGCCGACGGAGTAAAGATCTTCGATCTTCTCAAGAGGCACTTGTGGATTTTTTTGAGTTAAAAGAACAATCCAATGATTCTCTTTAAGTGCTTTCTGTAAAGCTGAAATGCTTTTTTCACGTCCCACGCGCAAAGGCATGGTGATGTCGGGAAATAAAACGGAATTTTTAAGTGGAATAACGGGCACAAACCCAGATACGAATGACATAAGGACCTCACTTTTCCCCCAGCAAAGGGGGTTAATGTAACAAAGATGAGCACTATATCAATCTTGTCAAGTTGAGGAGTCAGTTCCAGTTTAACATCGTGATGCTGAAAAGATCTGCGCACGAGGTCCTTATGTAAGAAAACAAGAGGACTAAAATCGGCTTTTTTAAAATCAGAGTTTAGTTCTTAAAGCCATCCACAAGGGGAATGTCTCGAGTCATTCCTCCAAACGGGCCACAATAGACACAGTCTTCAAGCCAGGACATCTCTGTCGGGACTTCATCTTTAAAGATGAACTTGGACCAGAAGCGATTTGTATTATCCCAATTGTAACCTCGGCCTTTGAGGTGATCTTTGGATTCAAAAGGCGCCGCGCTTGCGATGACTTGGGTCATAGGACGGCGTGCGTTGTTGAGGAGTTCAAATAGATAAGGTTTATTCGAATCGTTTTCCGGCAGGCTCAAAAGATACAGTAAAGCATCCACATCATTGATTGCGCGGTGGGAGTCAGTAAAGAAGCCATGATAGATATTAAGAAGTTCAAGTTTTGAGCTCGTGAAGCCTTTTTTGCTCCAATCAATCTGCTTTAAGGAACAAGCCCAGATCTTGTCCTTAGAGGTTTTCGATTTTCGATCGACAAAAGGGCGATCAAAACGGGCATTGTGAGCAACGACAAGACTGGCTTCTTCTAAAAGTGAATTTACATGGTTCCAATCAATGTTTTGTCCGGCAACCATTTCATCGGTGATCCCTGTTAATTCAACAATTTCCGCCGAAATCGGGCGCCCTGGATCTTGAAAGCAGCAGTAGGACTTTCCTAGCGACAGAATTTCTCCGGTATTTCTGTTAAATGAAAACTGGCGTAGACCGATTTCAATGATGCTATCTTCGTTTTGATTCAGGCCTGTTGTCTCGACATCCAAAACGGCACCGACACGGATAAGATCTGCGTTATTATCTAGCCAAGCGGATGTCGCGTACGGCGGGGTCTCAATCGGACAACCTTCAAGGCGTTGAAGAGTGACTGACTTTCCATCTTGTGATTTTCCGATCCAACGAAATGCCAAAACGAAGCTCCTTAGCTGTTAATTGGGATTTTGAGTTTACACATAATTTGCCGGTTCTCAATATTTTCGGCCCTTTGGCCACTTGTGTCCTTTGAGGATCGCTCTTGCTGGGGCGATTTAATGCAGTATATTGATTAAAGGGTGCGCAAAAGGAGGGATTTATGTCCCAGTTTTTGATCGTCTACGGAACCGAATACGGACAGACGGAAAAGATAGCGATGTTCATGGCTGAAAAAATCCGGACCCGAGGTCACAACGTCGATATAGTTTATAGTCGCCAGGCGGTTCGTTCTCCCGAGAGTCTTCAGAAATACGATGGGATTTTGGTGGGGGCTCCCGTGTATATGAGAAAGTATCCGAGTTCTCTCAGAAAATGGGCGCGCTTTCACGCGCGGCAACTTTCCAATAAACCCACGGCGTTTTTTTCTGTCTGCCTGGGAATTTTGCAAAATGATGATGCGGTTCAAAAAGAGTTGCGTGGGATTGTGGAAGACTTCTTCACTTGGAGTGGGTGGAGACCCGGGCGATGGGTGGTTTTTGCGGGAGCCCTGAGATACTCTAAGTACAACTGGATTCTGAAAAGAATAATGAGGGGAATTGCGAAGAAGGCGGGTTCAGACACTGATATTTCTTATGACTATGAATACACTAAATGGGACCAGGTTCTTCAATTCACCCTCGATTTTGTCAGCTCGGTAGAGCGTCCTAGCGAGGCAAGAACTTCGGAGTATTCGAGCCGTACTCAAACGTCTCCGGGGCATCAATAACGCCGCGAAAGCCACGACTTCCACACATAGCTTGGATGAGCGTGCGCAGTCCATTGATGTGATTTCCTTTTGAACCAAGGATTTTTCCAAGCACTCTTTGCTCAACACAAACTTTATAAGCCGTGGTTTTGTCTCCTTTGATCCAAGTGACGGAGTGTTTTGCGTCAGAGCCGCAGACAAGGCGGATGGTCTCGCGAATATACTGGGCGATGTCTTCGCGAATCTTGTCCAGATCCACTTCTGAGGCTTGGTCGGGGGTGCATTTTGGGGTTTTTAGGACGATCACTTGAAGTTCAGATTTACTCATTTATCCTCCGCTCTTTTGATCTTTTCGGATATTGAAAGCGGAGTAAATAGAGACTGGTCGATTTAGTGTGGACGAAATCTTAAATCAGTCCACACTATGTGAATTCAAGCTCGAGGCTCTTTGAAAAAAGTTAAAGATCTCAGTGGTGGCGGAGAATTCGTAGCTAGTTGTTCCGACAAGGCGCTTCGGAAGCGAGCCGGCCGCGCCCGGAAATCCATGGCCTCCGCCGTGAATCACCCATTTCTGGAAAAGGACTCCAGGAGCGCACTTGGCGCCCTTTATTTTTTTTATCGACGTTTCGTCGTCTAGATTCTTGTCTAAGATCTCTGGGGAGGACCAGCTCTGGCAGCGGTTCAAGCGAAGCCAAAGATCTGCTGTTTCATCTGCAGAAATAACCCGACCTCGATTTTTGAAACCCAAAGGACCTTTGATGGGACCTCCCTGAAAAGGCATGATGGGATCCTGATCTCCGAAGATAAGAAATCCCGAGAGAGGTGAAGAACGCTGGCAGCGTTTCGCTAGATCTTCACCAAAATTTGATACAACCGTCGCAAAGGCTTGGAAGGCTTGTGTGCGCTCGTGCTCACAAGCTAAGCGAAACACGAACTGGCCACCGTTGGAAAGACCTAATAAAAAAACAGGAGTTTGGGGGGAGCGTAGGGGCACAAGGTCCTCTAAGATTTTTTCGACGAAGCCGATATCATCAATGTCAGCATTGATTTCGGGCCGCCCATCATTCCAGTTTCTATCAACTCCGTTGGGTAGAACTAAAATCATTTTGCGCATGTTTGTTTCTTTTGAAAGTTGAAGGCGTTGATCCATGTCACGGCCTTCTCCACCGCCTCCGTGAAAAGCCAAAACCAGGGGGCAGTCTTTTGAAGTGCGACACGTCGGAGGAATAGATATCCAGTAAGAGCGCTTTTTTCCGCCACTGAAGGTCTCTTTTTTTTGCAGCGAAGCGTCGGAAGTCGTGTTTTGAGGCGGTTTGGAGCGACAGGAAAGGAAGAAAAAGGTGAAGGAACAAAGAAGGACATACTTAAAAAATAATCTGTTCATAGTTGAATTACAGCATGCCTTAAACCGTGGGGACAAGTGTCGATTCGACTCAAGACATGACCCATGTCATTGATCAACCCCATCCCGGGGTGTTAGAAGGTAAGCATATGAGGTCCCTTATGAGAAATGCAGTTTTACTTCTTTCAATGGTTTCGATGATGAGTTCGGTAAGTTTGGCCTTTCCTTCTGCCTCAGCGCGAGGAACAATTCTTGAGCTTTTGAATGGGAAGGCACAGAAACATCAGTTGCTAAATTCGCAGCCTGTTTCGTTTGACGAGATTGTTTGTCGAAGAAATGCAAAGTCGTGCATACTATCCATGCGTTTTATGATCCCTCAGGATGACTTTTTTATTTTCAGAAAAGGCAGCTGTGTGGTGGAACCGGTGCAGTCGATCTACGACATTTTGGATGAGAAAAGCGGGGATTTGACTGAGTATTTTGTAAAGTCTGTGAATGAGTGTTTGTAAGATCATTTTTTAGAGGTTTGAAAGGAAAACTAATATGAAAAGTTCTGTTCGAGTTCTTGTAGTGGGTCTGTTTTCGGTTCTTATGGTTAATTGTGCATCCAAGCCTTCTGCGGAAGAAGTAAAGCTTGAAAAAGAAGTTCAAGCGCAGCCTGCGGCTGAAATGCATGGAGGCGTCGCTCAAAAAGGTGTTGAGTCTATCTTGAATTCAAAGACTTTGACGGCGGATCAGAAAAAGCAGCTAATGAACCTTCACGGAAATCTGGCGAAGGAAACCTTCCAAATTCAGGAAGAGACCTCGAAGTTAAAAGGTGTGTTGTTTGAAACCATCACAACAAAGCCTTATGATCGCAAGAAGGTCGCAAGTCTTAAGAAAAAACTGACTTCTTTGAACGATAAAAAGATGAAAAATATGTTTGAAGCCCTGGATAAAGTTCAGGCCATTCTTGGAGAAAAGTCTGACACAGACATTCAAGATTTCTACCGTCCCTTCTTTTGGGAACAGGCTCATCAGTACCAGGCTCAGTAGAGTCTTGGTGTTAATCCTAAAGACTACCTAGTCGTAGTCTTTAGGATCTTATCTCTTCCTTCTCGCAGCAATCGACAGCGAGAAATCGATTTTTTTACTTAAACTCAATATGACTGTCTTTTTTGAGACTACCTAATTGCTCAAGAAGAACTTTGGCTTTGGCCGTATCATTGGCTCTGAGGGCCTGTGCTAGTTGTTGAGACAATCCCGCGCTTTCATCTAACATTTTATCATATTGCTCCTTGCGAGCGGCTTGTTCACTGGCCGGCAAAGAAGAAATAGATCCCGGAATATGCTTTTTGGACTCCAAAGTGGCTTGAGTCATTTCGTCAGCCAGCTTTGCAGAGTTGGCATTTTGAGCCGGATCGTTGATTCGCGTTGTGATGAGCTTAAGATTGGTGCCCATTTGTTTCATCAGGGTCTTAAGATCATATGCCATCAACGTGAAATCGCTGTGTTTAAACTCTTGATGGCCATCTTTTTTAATCGCAATAAGGCTTTCCACAATCTTTTGAGCTTTGAGGTTGTCATTTTTACGAAGGGTTGCCGCAAGTTGATCACTGAGTTCTGCCGTATGATCCATCATTTCTTCGTAAAGAGCTTTACGTGTGTC
The DNA here is from genome assembly GCA_019104905.1 of Bdellovibrio sp. Classification (GTDB taxonomy): domain Bacteria; phylum Bdellovibrionota; class Bdellovibrionia; order Bdellovibrionales; family Bdellovibrionaceae; genus Bdellovibrio. Next base: position 7,592 of record JAHRXB010000061.1, on the reverse strand, counting down.
TCTTTCGTTGTCGGGAAGGCTGTTGATTCCATCGGGCACGTTGCTTTTACATTGAGTGGTGATCTGAGAAAGTTTGTCAGCCCATTGAGCCGTTTGTTGGTTCAGACTCGGTTCTTGCACCTGTCTTGCGATCGCTTTCAAATTTTGATTCATCTTCTTCATACAGGATTCAAGGGGATTGTGGGAGGTTGGATCCATCGCGAAGCCAGAGCTACAAATTGATAGTGACAGAACTAACAGAAGTGATTTCATAAGTTTCTCCTTTTGCCTAGACGCTAGAGTTTGGAGGATGTTCCGGCAATTCAAATTTATTAAAGGATGGGCTTGAAAATTTAGTAAATGTAAACTTAGGGGTGAATTCAAGAGAGTGAAAAAAGAAATCCCCGCAGAAGACCGAAACCTTTGCGGGGGCGACGGGGTATTTGTTGAAGCTCTCTCGAACAACGCAAACAACCCAAGCGCAGCTTAAAAAGGGAGTTCGAGTTGTGCAAGATTTTCGGGTAAATGACATAGTCACATTGCTAAAGTATAATCGTTTGAGTTAGTGATGAAATGTATCTAAACTGGGAAAAGCGATCTGGACGGAAGGGTTCTCTATGTTTTTAGCGCACTTTGGAATGGCGTTTGCGGCAAAGCGAATTGAACCCAAAATAAATTTGGGAGTTTGTATTCTTGCTTCGCAGTTTATTGATTTAATTTGGCCTATTTTTGTTCTTCTTGGCTGGGAGTCCGTGTCTCCGCTTTCGGAAAAGGTGGGGATGAATGTCCTTAAATTTGATTCTTACCCTTTCTCGCACAGTCTTGCGGCGACCTTTTTTTGGTCGTTTTTAGTTGCCGGTGTCTTTTATCTTGTGAGGCGGGAGAAGCGGCCCTCTTTAGTTCTTTTTTTCCTTGTGCTCAGTCATTGGTTTTTGGATCTTTTGGTTCACGAGCCTGATTTGCCGCTTTTGGATGATAGTTCTATCAAGGTGGGTTTTCTACTTTGGCGTTCTGTTCCTATTACGGTCTTGTTGGAGCTCGGGATTTTTTTTGCAGGGATTTGGTTGTTTCTTACACGCAAAGTTAAGCTATCAAAAGGAAGTTTGATTTCTTTCATAGTTTTAATTGTGTTTCTTTTGGCTATTTACGCCTCAAGTATTTTTGGACCGGTTCCGCCAGCGGGAACCTCGGCGGCCATGCTCGCAGGGCCGGCGCTGTTGATGTGGCTCTTTGTTCTTTGGGGACGGTACCTCAAGTGAGGTACCGGGGTGTTAGTTTGTCTCCAAAGCCAACAAGAACTGCTTCTGCTTTTTGTAGGCACGGAAAAGCTCCCAGTATTGCTTGATTTTGCGCTCTTTAATACTTGCGATGACTTCTTCATGAGCCTCCTGCCATAGAAAACGAAGTTCGCGTTCCATTTCCTCAAAACGACGGGCTTTTTGAGTTGTGTCCATAAAAAATCTCCTTTGTGAGAAATTTCTATGTATTTAAAGAGCGAAATGCAGGCCATCTTCTAAGTCCTTAAAATTAAAGAGATCCTATTTTGAAACGCCCACAGGGGTTGTCACAATACTAGAAAGTCCCATTGGCAGCCTCCATAAGTTGGCGGTTTTTGCCGATACAGGGGATATGTCTAAATCGCATAATCATCTCAAGTTTATAGGTGCTTCTTCTCAAGTGTTTTTCGAACGAGCGCAAGGTGAGAATCTCATCGAGCGGATTTTGGACCTTTGCATTCAAACGACAGGGGCCGAACGTGGTGCCATCTTCTTTGATTCCCAATTCAAGATTGAACAACATCTGAAATATCTGAGCAACTACATTGCAACAGGTATTCGCAATCACACGATTGTTATTAGCGCCGACCAAGGGATTGCGGGAAAAGTGTTTCGTGACCAGAAAAGTTATTATAGCAATCAAGTTGAGGAAGATGAGGACTTCTATTTTGCAGCCGATGAAAAGACGGGCTATAGAACGAAAAAGGTTCTGGCCGTGCCCCTCCATTGGAAAGAGGGTAAGGTGGTGGGGGTCATTGAAGTTCTTAATAAGATCGAGGGGGATTTTGACGAGCACGATCAGTATGCTTTAGAGGCTCTTTCTATTTTAGCGACCATGGCCTTTGAAAATTACGAAATTAGTCAAATGACTGAGGACTCTGAGTCTGCGATTGAACACCGTAAAAATATCTGGCGAAAGAGCATCTCTTCTGTCAGTTTGAAATCAAAGTCTGCAGATCTGCAAAAAATCTATGATCACATTGAGGATTTCGGAAAGTCCGACTCGAACATTCTGATTACGGGAGAAAGTGGATCCGGGAAAGAGGTCGTGGCTCGCCTGGCTCATCATCATTCGTCTCGTCGAGAAGGGCCTTTTATTGCCATCAACTGTGCAGCTATTCCTGAATCTCTTTTTGAGGCCGAGCTCTTCGGTGTCGTGAAAGGGGCGGCCACGGGGACATTGCCGCGTCAGGGGCAGATTGAACTCGCTCATCGGGGAACTTTGTTCTTAGATGAAATCGGGGAAATGCCTATTGAGATGCAGGCTAAGCTTTTGCGTGTTCTCCAAGAACGGAAAGTGCAAAGACTGGGCTCCAATGAGCCCCCCAAAGCTGTGGACTTTCGATTGATCTGTGCCACGAATAAGAATATCGAAACGCAGATTCAAAAAGAGAAGTTTCGTGAGGATCTTTATTACCGCATCAATGTTGTTAATCTCGTGGTGCCGTCTTTGCGTGAAAGAAAAGGGGATATTTCGGAGTTAGCTTCTGCGATCATACAGCAGCTTTACCAAAAGCGAGGCTGGAAGCTTCGTACGATCAGTGACGAGGCAATGGAGCGTTTGATTGAGTACAGTTGGCCAGGGAATATTCGCGAACTTGAAAATAAAATTGAAAGCGCGTGTCTGTCGGCGGGAGAACGCACGGTTCTACTTCCGGATGACTTTCAGTTTCGCAATCGCAGTGCGGTGCAGTTGGTGTCAGTGCCTTTGTCTGAGGATCCCTTTAAACGCTTTGAACAGATGAGTTTGCGGGAGGCTCGTGAAACTTTTGAAGCGGAAATGATTCAAAGAGTGATTCAGACTTCTCTCGGCAATAAGTCAGAGGCGGCTCGCCGACTGGGAGTTTCCCGGGAAGGTCTCAGAAAGATACTTAATAAGAAGGCTGCCTAATTCTGCTCTAAAAGTTGTCGCCAACCTGCAACCAATGGTTGGCGCCTAATATTGAGACTTTAATAAATTCCACAAGTTAGAGATTGGCCATGCTCTTGCTTTGTTAAGGGTTAGCGCAAACGCAATTGCGCGCAACCTTAACAAGGAGAGTGTTATGAATAAGCAGATGAATAAGATCCTCAGTATTGGCGTTCTGATATACGCATTCGTTTTGGCTGGATGCCAAGCGGCAAAAGAAGAGAGTTCTTCAGCGCCAGTATCTGAACCGATCACGGCCGAAAAACCATCACTGGTGATGGGAGCTGTGCAAGGGGTGATTGTCCAGGTTGGACAGGGCCTGGCAAGTCAGTCCGCCGTTCAGAACGGCAAAGCGGTACAAGGCAAGATTCAAGCTCAGTCCAATCTCGTGAATCAGCTTTGCAATGAGCATGCGATGCCGATTGATGAACTCGGCAATTATCTCGACACTCAAAGTCCGGATTATCCGCAAAGGCTTTTTTATTGTAAGCTTTCAGTCGCTGAAGCGTCGGGAGATTCTATTCCAGGGTCTTTGCACACCATCAGAGCGATCTCTTGTGCTATCGAAAAAGCCGGAGTGGTTTTTGATAATCAGGAACATCAAGTTACTGTCGTAGCTGATTCAAGTTGTTTTACCCCCTCCCAGCTTGCGAATATGGGAGTTGGTACCATGGTGGCGACGGTTCGAGCTTCTAAGCCAGCGTTCTTTAATTCTTACTACGACACAGGGATTTCGATTACGTCGCAAGAATTTGGAACTTATCGATTGGCGGCGAAGGTTTCTGGCACAACGGTCGAGTTTTTAACTGAAGATGATCAGTCGGCAGTGAGTCCGAATAAGTCGGGTGCGAATGCGGCAAGCTTTGATCTGTTGACCGGGAAGCTGCGCTTTGAAAGTCGTTCAGATCGCTTCTTGTGTGCCGAGCAGGGTTCGTGCGGCTGGTCTCGCCATGACCGAATTGTGGCCCAGGTATCTATGACCAATGGTGAAATCACTGGAGTCTCACAGGTTGAAGGGATTGCCAGCGATATCTACGATAGCTCACTTTATAATGGTACTCAGTTCGCGGCACGTATTGCAACGATCAAGGGAAATTTGAATCAAGGTTTGAAGACGCGCTACTACTACGCCTCTACTCAAACTGGCAACGATTTGGCTGACGCCTCTAAGTATATCGAGGTGCCGAACAACCGTTGTCATACCAATATCTCCAACGTCGGAGACTGTGGGGTGAATACGGGGATCGAACTTTCAGCTCAAGGTGCCTATGCCTTCGGTCTTCATCCTGCTGCTCAGGCAACTTCGCCAGCAGCTTGGGTGAATCAGCTTGTTGGATTGAAGTTTGATAGCGTGAGTTTTGCAGATGTTCAGTAAGACGTGAAATATCTAAGGCCGGCCGGGATTTAATCCCGGCCTTTTTTATATTCCGGAAAACTCTTCACTCTTTAGGTCTACCTCGCCATCGCGACGGGGAATTCCACCTTCGCTCAGATGAGCCCGAATCACTTTAAGATCTTTCACAGAATTCTTGGTGGCGGTAAATTGCAGAAGCCAACCCACGCGCCGAGGTCCTTCAGGGAAACCATCGAAGACGAAATTCCCTAAACTCCAAATGATCTTTTTTCCTTTGTATTCTGAAAACTTCTGAGTCACATGGGGGTGACCACCAACGACGATGCTGGCGCCGTTGTCGATCATTAATCTGGCTATTTCAATTTGACGTTGATTCGGTGATCCTTCATATTCCCATCCCCAATGCAAAAAGGGAATGATCACGTCGGCCCCTTGTTTTTTTACTTCGGCAAAATCTTGTAAAACCTGATCGTCTTCGAGCCATGCCAGTCCCGGGCTTTCATTGGAAGCTTCAAAAGAGCGAGGTTTGAAATCGTTGTAAGCAAGGACCGCGATCTTGAGGCCATTTTTTTCGAGATACAAAGCGCGATGAGCTTCTTTGAGGTTTTTTCCACCACCGAAAGAATGAATCTGGTTTTTGTTCAAAACGTCCAGGGTTTCAAGAAAGGCCTCTGTGCCATAGTCTCCAGTGTGATTGTTGGCTAGACCGACTGCGTGAAATAAATCTTTCAAGACTCTGACGCTGGAAGGGTGGGCTCTGAAGGTCACGGGCTTTTCCTTCAGCTCTTTGCCTTTTGTGGAAACAGGGCATTCGAGATTGCCGATGGCAAAGTCCGTTTTTTTTAAGTCCTGACGAAATTCTTTAAAGGGATCTCCCCCTTGTTTGATATATTTTCCGGGACCGTCAGCCAGCATGATGTCGCCGACAAAACTCAAAGAGACCTCTTGAGCGAAAGATGAAAAACCAAAAAGCATCAGTGTCGAAAAGATAAGTGTTTTCATCGGACCTCGCACCAGTATTTCATTTCGGCTTCGGTCGCCGGTTCGTAAACAGTTTGTTCCCCTGTGATGTTTTCGTTCAAAGGCGCTTTAGAGACGTTATAAACAGCCTGGTGAATAAGTTGATCTCGTCCATGAGCCTCCGCGTAGGAGTAGACTTTAAGGAGCTTTTCTCCCGTAGGAGGAGTCACGATTTCAACCTTGGCTCGGAAAAAGTAGTTCGCATCAAAGATTTTAGCTTCGTAATAGGGGGTCTCAGAAAACTCAAAGTGCTTCCAGTCTCCTCCATAGCGAAAATGGCAAGCGTATATTGATTTATCCTGAGCTGAAAGATGGGTGCATGAGATTAATAAAAGCGGCGAGAAAAGAGCGATAAACACTTTGAAGCTGGTCATGGATTTATAGTGAAGGACCGCGGCAATAGGGTCAAGAAGGGTCTTTTCGGGGAGGGGCGGAGGGTTTCCGGGGATGAATGTTTGCCTTGGATGGAGTCTTTTTCAAGGCGATAAGGCCTTTTCTTGCGCGTAGAGGTTGTAAAAGCCACTGTGGTTTTAGGTATTTAGTGAGATGACCCTTTTAGGGGGTGGGGTTCGGGTATTTGGTTCAATAGTTTTTCTTCTATTGAAGGAGAGGGGGGAGTTTGTTAAACAGGGCGCATATGACTTTAGGGTGTTTACTGATATTCTCTTTTTCTGCCTTGGCTGACTTACGGAGTGATCTGAGTCAAGCAGTGAAGAGTGTTCATCGTCCCATCACATATAAAGCTGCAAATGAAGTTTTATTCACGAAGTTGAATAAAACGGAGGGTGTGATTTGCAGCGTTTATTCTCCCAGTGTCTGCATGGACTTTTTAGGGGTTCCAAGTCCCAAGTTGATGAACGTCGAGCATACCTGGCCTCAATCTGAAGGTGCCAACGGGGATGCGAAGAGTGACTTACATCACTTGTTTGCTACTACCAGTTCGACAAACTCGATGCGAAGCAGTCTTCCATTTTGTGACGTCCAAATTGTTAAGTGGGAGGCGGATCAAAGTAAGCGGGGATATAATGAATACTCTGAACATTGTTTTGAGCCGCCGCAAAATCATAAGGGTAATGTGGCTCGCGCTTTGTTCTACTTTGCAATTCGTTATGACAAGTCGATTGATGAACACCAGGAAAAGGTTTTGCGTCGTTGGCATGTGATGGATTCCGTTGATCAGGATGAACTTGATCGCAATCACCTCATTGAAAAATATCAAAACAACTTAAATCCATTTATTGAGCATCCAGAGCTCGTCGAGCAGATAGATAATTTTTAAGAACTTTGAGTAGAGCTCCACGCCTAAAAACGGGCTATATCTGCCTTAGTCGGGTTCGTGGCCTTATCGGTGAAGAGTATACGGGATTTTATGGGCAAAGTGCTGGTGGTCTGCAGGGCGGTGTCAACTTTAGAAATGCCACGGTTCGGGAGCTTCCAGAGAAAACTCAAGTTTATATTAGCTTTTCGACTTCATTTCTGCCTGGCCATAATAATGCCGAATTTAACTTTAATGGGCAAACTCACTCCAATAAGAGTGAGCAGGCATATCCTTACGTCGCAGGAAACCTGGCAATTCATTTCGCTGGGTTGGAATCTAACAACAACAGTTCGATATTAGTGCCTCGACAGTGTGTGGTAAAGAGTGTGGACGCCACCTACCTTTACCCTCAAATCGTCATTAAACTTCAACTCACAGGACCAAGGAGTTGCGATAAGATATCTCTTGAGAAGACTATCTATCACGGCGATCTAGATAATTTGCTATCAGAATTCGCCCGATACGGAGTCTATTTTATTCTGCCTCCGCCCGATATTATCGAGTAAGAGCATAAAAAAAGCGGCTTTACGGAAGGATTCTTATCTGGACTCCATCAAAAAATGGGAAGGTCAGCATCAAATGATCTGGCAGGAGTTCAGATATAAATAAGATAAAGGGTTCTTCACGGTTAACAGTGGGAAACGATGAGTCATAAATAAGTGAGGCATAAGCCTTTTCAAGATAAGCTTTGGGTATCTGACATCCAAACTTATTTAGGAAAGGAATACTTATGCC
>JAHRXB010000305.1 GCA_019104905.1 Bdellovibrio sp. | reverse complement strand
CGGCGTCGGAGATCTTTCTTTCTATTTTGGACATGAAAGCTTTCCCGAAAGAAGCTATTCCTCTTGGCGCCCCAAAGGGGTCACTTTCTTACAACTCACACTTCCCACCAGCCCTTCGATCTATGATTCTTCCACGATGTCCTCCACAGATATCCGAGGACGAGGTTTCTATTCTCTCGGAGTGGGAGTCGCCTTACTTAAAGCCTGGAAGGTGTGGGACTTTAATTTTAGTGCGGAAATACATCGCGCGTTCTCTCGCGAGGTCTCAAGCGCCTCTTACGGAGGAAACATCGAAGTCAAACCCGGCTGGGGCACGTCACACACACTGGGCGCCGGATGGAACTATGGAGATCTCCGTCTAGGCAGCTCTTTAGCTTTTCTTTATGAGGACCCTATCCAAATTCGTGGCAGTACGAATTCAGATGGCTCTCCACAAAAGAATTTCACTTTAGGTTTATCGGGAAGCTATATGATCAATATGGAGTCTGCGGTGACCGTCAGTTATAGCGATCAAAGTTTGATCGGCGCGCCCATCAATTCAAGTTTATCTAAAACAATCAATTTAAGCTACCAACAGCGGTGGCCTCGATAGGAGACTCTATGAAACTTTTTGCTCAACTTCTTTTTGCGCTGTCATTGGCCTTTACAGCAAACTCTTTTGCGTGTGGAAATGGAACCCACGACGGCGGCGACCACAGCGATGGCAATCATGGTCAACATGGTGGTGGAAGCCATCAAGGAGAACATCAGAAGCTTTGTCCCGTCTACTTCAAAACAGCAGACGTTTGTGCTCAAGTGGAATTCACGAAAGGTCCTTTTGACGGAACAGAATCTCAGTTTCTAGTGAAGTTCTTCGACCACAAGTCTGCTCACGGTGAGCACGTGATGGTTGATCCACAAACTTTGAAGATCGATCTTTGGATGTACATGGGGAATCACGGTGGCCACGGATCCGCACCGGTTAAAGTTGTGAAGCAAGATCTTGGGGTCTACTATGTTTCAGAAGTTTATTTCGTGATGCCAGGCCGCTGGAATGTTCGCTTCTTTGTTAACGGCGAACAAAGTGACCTTCTTGTTGATGTAAAGCCTTAAACATCTAAACAGTAATACGGAATTTCGACAATGGCACGAATCCCTTTTCGTGCCATGATCGCCGCCATCACCGCACGCACACCCGTGATATTTTTCCCTTTGCAACCGATGACTTGCCCCAGACACTTCTGATCACACTCCACCTTGTACACCGTTGTTTTATCTCCGGTGGCGTACGACACCACAACAGAGTCAGGCAGATCTACAAGTCCGCGAACAAGTCGCTCTAACAACTCTCGCCCTTCCTCCCGAACCTGACCTTCATCGTGAGGTGCTTTAGTTTCAAGTCTTTTGCGGATGACCTTTATATCGTTAGGGCTAGACATTTAATTTTACTCCATCAACATGCTAGTAAACATTTCGGCATTGCAACGGAATCACTACAGATAATATTTCAACAAATCCCTATTTTTTTAAGTGAGCGTTCATCGAATAGGCCTGTATAAGCACAAGTCACTATTTTGAAAAATCGTTCCTCACCCCCTCACCAGTGGGCTTAGAGACTTCACCCTTTCAAAACGTTTTTCATATAATCTGAAAAAGATCTCGACACTTTCCTTTGAAATCCCCGCAAAAAAGTGAAAATAAAATACGAATTTCCATTTTTAATTTTCGAACTTCTGACTGGTTTTTAGTCAAAGCCAAAGAGTAGACATTACCTCGAACTTCCAAATAGCCTCTCGCACGAGGTAAATGCGAGTCAGTTCAAAGACTTAACCTCACATCTTGCCCTCACTTAACAAACACAATTTGTTGGTATCACTCTTGCCTCTTAGAGGTTTGTGGAGGCACTTATGAAATCAATGCTTGCGTACACCCTGGCTTTGACAACATTGATTCTTACAGCTTGTGATCAAAAACTTCGCTTCGGAGAACTGGGTTATAACCAGAAAGCAGAAGCTATCATTCCTATCGAAGACATCCCAGCAGCTCCAGTCTATAAAAAAACCTCTGGGACTTGCTCTGCAGATAGCTCCACATCTGTGGTCTCTTGCTTAAATTGTGAAGTTCCCCCGCTTCCTCCCGTCGAACCACCGATGTCTCTGAAAGCGCGTCAGCTTTTGCAAATTATGAGTACGGCTTGTGGAATATATAATAAGTCTTACGGAAGTTCTTATGTCGCTCCCGCCGCCGCCACTCATCTTGCAAAACTCAACCGCTGCTCTCCCTCCCTATATAAAGACTCCACACCGACAGCACAGCAGGCAGATCTTATCGCCCGCCTTCTCAACCAAGAGGCCGCACTCCTAAATAAGATGTTTGGAGGACTTTGGTACCAACCTCCTTACTCGGACTACTTTGAAACTTATTTCGGGCTTGAGGTCGGCGAAGCGGCTCAAGTCTTCTGTATGCAAAGTGCTGCGAATGTTTCTGGAGGCCTTTATCCAGCATCGTATTGGCAAGGAAGCCAAGACTTTAACTACAAACTCCCTGCCGAGTATGTCGCTGCAAACGATTATCGTGATGGCCTCAAATCATGCATCCCAGAAAGCCAGAATAATCCTTGGGCCCCTTCGGGTCCCGCTGCGACCCAAAAAACTTGCGTCTTTGAAACTCTCACGGGAGAGGCCGGAGCTGAAATTACAACTCAAGTCAGCGCTTGGCTCTCTCAGGGTTACACCGTCGGAGCTGACATAAAGAACCAAGGCCTTTGCTTGAGTGTTTCGAGAATTGATCAGCTCAGTATGTCTCAAGGTGAGATTTCTGTCGGCGCCTACAAATGTCAGTAAACAAAGAAAAGGGGGCTAATACCCCCTGGGGGCTGATCCATCTCACATCATAACCCCTTATTTTCACTCAGCAAATATGAACATTACAATAATTTAAGCTATAAATCCTTTATATTCCGTTTGGTCCACCGATATTGCATGGGACCCAATGTACATTACAATTATAAAGGAATGCTCATGTTTGCAAAATTCAACTTAAAGACCAAACTTCTCATGCTCTGTGCCCTGCTCTCATCCATCACTATCGCCGTAGGCGTTACCGGATTTATGTCCCTGAAAAAGGTAGGCCAAGAGTATGACTTTGTCGTCAGCAAAGTGGCACCAAAGACCAGCTACGCTTCCCGCATGTTGATGAACTATAGAAAGCTCCGTATAAACGTGACCATCTTGGGATTAACCGGTATTTCCGCTAAAGATGGCGAACAAGGTATTCGCATTGCGAAAGAGGCTGTTGCAGACTACGAAAAAGATAATAAAGAATATGTGGATCTAAAATTCGTCCCCGGCCAAAAAGAACTTTACGATAAAGTCGACGTTGCTTGGCAGGATTTTAAGAAGACCACAGACGCAATTATTTCTCTTTATCAATCAGGAACGGCTGAAGATAAAGAAAAGATGTTAAAGATTTTATTTACCGATTGTCCAGACAAAGCGGTGACCTACACAGCCGCGGTCAATGCTCTTCTTAAATTCCACGAGAACGTGATGAAGGACAAGGCCGAAAATGCACTTGATATTGCCGAGCAAGCAAACACGTTCACCCTTGCTATTATTATTGGCGGCGTTCTTTTCGCACTGACCTTTGGCTTCTTTTTCGCCAATTCTCTGGCAAAATCTCTGCAACGTATTAGTGAATCGGTTAAATTGGCTGCGGAACAAACCTCCACTGGCGGATCTCAGCTTGCTGCGGCCAGCGTACAACTTTCAGCTGGTTCCACAGAAGCAGCGGCTTCTCTTGAAGAAACCGTGGCCTCTATTGAAGAGCTTTCCAGCATGGTGAAGTTAAACACGGGACATGCTCAAGAAGCCAACAGTCTTTCTCAGAAATCACGTGAATCCGCAGAAAAAGGCGAAGTTGAAATTTCAAAATTAATCTCATCTATGTCCGACATTGCCAGTGGTTCAAAGAAAATCGAAGAGATCATCAACGTCATTGACGATATTGCATTCCAAACCAATCTTCTTGCATTGAATGCCGCGGTTGAAGCCGCCCGCGCCGGAGAACAAGGAAAGGGTTTTGCGGTTGTGGCCGAGGCCGTTCGTTCGCTGGCCCAAAGAAGCGCCCTTGCCGCTAAAGACATTTCATCTTTGATCACTGAAAACGTATCTAAGAGTGAAAATGGCGCCAAAATCGCCAGTGAAAGCGGAATCGTTCTTAAGGATATTCTTGTTGCCGTCAAAAAGGTCGCAGACCTCAACGGAGAGATTGCAACAGGAAGCCAAGAACAAGCCAACGGACTTGAGCAAATCACCAAAGCCATGAATCAGCTTGATCAAGCAACTCAAGGAAACGCCGCTTCTTCCGAAGAGGTCGCTGCTTCTTCTGAAGAGATGTCTCAACAAGCAAATGCCTTGTCTGATTTGGTCGAAGAACTTCAGCAAATTGTTCAAGGAGCAAAACACAAGTCGGAGACAGCCGCATGGGCGGCTCCGACTAAAACAGTCAAGCCAGTCAGCAAACAGAGCTCAGCAACAATCATTCCTTTTGGCAATGACTCCGCACCGGGACGAAAAATCGGTGATGTTTCTGGGTTCTAACGATCCGCTCTTTAAAATTCTTGAAGGCCCAATAGGTCTTTGCAAATCTCCATTTGGCGATCAATTTCTGTGATCGCCTTATTGAGTTTCAATAGTTCTCGGTCATCAAGTTCGACCTCCAACGAAGCCAATACAATGGGGTGCTTTTTAAGCCATTGCCCCTGACGAGAAGCGTA
>JAHRXB010000277.1 GCA_019104905.1 Bdellovibrio sp. | reverse complement strand
GCTCCGCCAGAAGGTCTGTTGAATCCACCGGGACGAGGTCCCGCAAATCCGCCACCCTGTGGACGCTCACCTTGTTGACGGTCACCACCTTGGAATCCACCTGTTCTGGTATATCCACTTTGTGGACGCTCTTGACGCTGTGGAGCCTGAGACTGCACACGCGAAAGGTCCATACGACCGATAATATTTCTTTTAACTGTGGTAGCTGGAGTTGAAGAACTCGCTACACCGCTTGTGCCCACTACGACCTCTTTTTTACGTGCTTGAGGCACTACAGGAGCGGTGGGCTCGGGAGCCGGCGCTGCGGGAGTTTCTTTTGCTACGATTGGTTCAGGTTTAACTTTTACTTCTGCAGGAGCGGCAACTTCTTCTTTAACAATCTTTGCCGCGACTTTTTCTTCAACAATAGGAGTTGGAGCTTCTAGCGCCGCTTCAACTTCTTCTTCCTTCACTGGAGCCGTCTTCTTCACAACAACGCGAGTCGTTTTCGCAGGAGCCGCCTCTTCCGCCTCAGTCACTTCCGGCTTGGAAACGATCTTCGCGACCTTCGGAGCTTCCTCTTCCTTTTTACGGCGAATTACAGGAGCTTTCGCTGGCGCTGACGCCGCAGCTTCAACTTCTGCAGGCGCTGCCGCCTTCTTTGGTGCTGCTTTACGAGTTGCTGCCTTTTTCGGCTTCGCCTCTTGAACGGGGGCTTCCCCGCCGCTGAGTTTAATTTTAATTTGCTCTAGAACTTCGGGGTCTAACTCCGCCATGTGACTCTTTACTGGCAAATGCCATTCACGGATTTTATCCATGAGGGCTAGCGGGGTCATCCCGATCTCTTTCGCAAATTCAAAAACCTTTGGATTACTCACTCAGTCTCCCTGTGTTGTTCTCTATCCAAAAAACGACTCCGACAATGTCGGAGTTTGTGTACCTATTCTTCGTCCGCTTCCTGAGCATCAAGTTTTTTCAACTCTTGCTTCAAAAGCAGGTCTGCTTGTTCTTTTGCAGACACATTTGATTTATTATCTTTAGCTGCAGTAGGCGCTGTTGGAACAGGCACACCGTCAGCTTCATATTTCGCCACCAAAGCCTTTGCTTCCTTAGAAAGCTTTTCGGCCTTATCTGGATCATCGTAACCCGGAATCGTCATCAACTCTTCAACAGACGCTGACGCCACCGCTTGGAATGAACCAAATCCTGATTGGAAAATGTTTTGCGCCATTGTTTCGCTCATGCCGGGGATCAACATCAAATTAAAGATGGATTCCGCAGTACGAGATGCCGCTGAAGATTCAGAAATGATGTCCAACTTCCAAGTTGTCAGTTTCGCCGCCAAACGTACGTTTTGACCACGTTTACCGATCGCCAAGCTCAACTGAGAATCAGGAACAACGATTTCCATTTCACGATTCGCATCATCAAGGAATACGCGAGAGATTTCCGCTGGCGCCAAGGCATTACATGCAAAACGAGTGATGTCTTCGTCCCAAGGAACGATATCAATTTTCTCGCCGCGAAGCTCTTGAACGATATTTTGTACGCGAGAACCTTTCATCCCCACGCACGCGCCCACTGGATCTACAGAGTTGTCTTTAGAACGAACCGCGATTTTTGCACGCTGGCCCGGCTCACGAGCCGCCGCCATGATCTCAACCACGCCGTCATAGATCTCAGGAACTTCCATTTCAAAAAGCTTCATCAAATAACGCTCGTCCGCACGAGACATGATGATTTGAGGTCCACGAGTTGTTTGACGAACTTCTGACAAATAACCTTGAATGCGATCGCCAGGCTTATACTGTTCGCCAGGGATTTGCTCACGAGGAGGAATGTACGCTTCGGTACGTCCCAAATCGACAACAATCGCACCTTTTTCCACGCGACGAGCGATACCGGAAGCGATCTCGCCTTTTCTTTCTTCAAACTCATTGAAGATGATGTTGCGTTCAGCATCACGCACTTTCTGCATGATGATTTGTTTTGCCGTTTGCGCAGCAATACGTCCCAAGTCAGAAGCTTCCAACTTAATACCGATAGAATCATCAAGCTGAACGTTTGGATCCAACTTTTGCGCTTCGTCGTAAGGAATCTCAACTTCTTCATCGATGAATTTTTCACGAGGAACGACTTCTTTGAACTCAAAAAGTTCCACTTCACCAGTATCTTCATTGTATGCCGCTTCGATCTCACGATAAGTGCCGTATTTTTTACGGGCAGCGACTAGCATACCTTGAGTGATTGCATCGATAACAACTTGCTTATCGATTCCTTTGTCTTTTCCGACCTGATCAATCACTTTAGAAAGATCTGAAAACACATTTTCAGCCATGACTTTCCTCTCTCGTTACTTTTTTTGACCTTTAGTAAAATCAAATACCACTTTCGCCTTGTCGATCAACGCGTAGGGAATTTGAATCTCTACGTCATCAACCACAAAACGAACACCACTGTCGTCCGCTGATTCCAAAACCTGTTCAACGGTTTTTGCGGCCTTCCACTTCTTATCCGTGACGCCAACACTCTCTAAGGCTTTAGAGGTTTTGATGTACACTTTTTTGCCCACTGCTTTTTTAAAGTGCCAAGGCACCTTCAGATGGCGCTCCAAACCTGGGGTCGAAACTTCCAGATTGTAAGCTCCTCCGGGAATGACATCGTCCGTGTCTAAAAGAAGATTCAGTCCTTTAGAAACATTCGAGCAATCGTCGATGCTGATACTGCCGTCTTCTTTGTCGATAAATACGCGAAGGGTTCTTCCCTTGCCGGCGCCAACGAATTCTACGTCGTAAATCAGGCAACCCTCTCGGGCGGCGACCTCGTTGGCCATGGTAACTACTTTTTCCATCCAAGATGGGGTTTCAGACATCTAAGGCAATCCTTTTATAACATACTCTTCGACTGGACAGAGTCCAGTTCCGCGAGGTCCAAATTCACTTCATATTCTCGCCAGAATTGCGTTTATCAAACGCCAGAGTACTCTGTCCGCCGTCGCGGGCAAAAAAAAATGGGCCTTCTGGGCCCATTAGAACGACTTGAAGCTAACAAAAAAATTCAGCCAATGCAAGGGTTTATCTTGATCCCTCTCAGGGAAACTGCCTCTTTTATGAGCGCGTGTACAAAATCGCCGTGCCCCCGTCCATATAATACCGAGGACGCCGACGAACTTCCTTAAACCCAAGTTTTTCATAGAGTTTTTGAGCTGGAACGTTCTCTTCATGGACCTCCAACCACAACTCTCGATCCTGACCCTTTGCGGCGATAAGGTGATCAAAGAGCCTCTCCATATAACCTCGGCGACGAAATTGAGGGTGGCAGGCGACCAGGGAGATCTCCCAAGCTTGAGGCAACTCTCGATACAGCACAAAGCCCACCAGCTGTTCCCCCTCAAACACTCCGACGGCTTCGGCGGTGGCCATCTCGGCCCCCAAAAGATCCTTGGGCCAATAAAACTGCGGCAAAAGACCTTGCTCAGTATGGATGGCCTCCACCAAAGAACGCATCGAAGGTTTATGAGAACTAGAGAGAATTTCGATTTGCATATCAACCTGAGATAAAGTTACGGACTTTGTATTTACGCTTAATCACTTCAAACCACGCCCGCAAACGTTCTTCCAACTGTTGCTGAGCCAAGAACGCCTTGATGTTGTCTTTAAAGGAAGCAAAAGGAAGACTGCCGAACTTCACACGATTTTTTTCGTAATAAGCCTGCGCCTCTTGATCAGTGATAATTCCCGACATCGAGTTGGTTTTAAATTTCATAAAGCTTTTCGCTGCCAGCTTTCGGGCCGTGAACTTCTTAAGTTCTGCGGGGGAAACCTCAAGATCTCCCCAGTAGGCTTTGCCCGAAACAGCTTTTTCGACCTTGGTAAGCGAAGCCGCCAACTCATCTTCCGTGATCGTTCCCACATTAAAGTTCTCAGCCTCCAAAGCAACGACGGCCTCCAGCAAAATCGAGGTCACAGCATTGCGGAACTCCGCCTGCCCAGGGCGCACTTCGTAAAGACCTTTCAAGGAAGCTTTGGGAGGAAAAAGAAGATTCTCAATCACCATCGAAATCTGCACTTCCCGACTGGTCACCACATGCTCCGCAACCTGACCCACGGTTTCCGTAACCAAGGTCGCTGCACCAGCATTAATAGAGAATAAAAAAGAAAGCAGAAATCGCATAAAAAAACTATGCGCCAGGAAACACCCGAAGTCCAGCCCCGAAGGGGTTTTTAGCAAGACACCCAAAAACAAAAAAATGCCAGGATGGCATTTTTTAGCGTCAGCCCCGAAGGGGTTTTTTGGCAGGACGCCAAAAACAAACCCCGCCTTTTTAAGACGGGGTCTGAAACCACTGAGGAATTAATTAACTTATTTCATTAGATTAGAAATTCACGCGTCCGACAAGAGACATTACATAGTACTGCAACTTTTCGATCGGAGTCCCATACTGAGGTCCAGACATCCAAGAGTTTCCAGCATTCAAACGACTTGAAAGGTTCCACATATATCTGAAATCCAAACCTAAAGAGTACTTAGGAGAGAACTCCAAATCAGCTCCCATGATCGCACCCACGTCGATAGCATGAGAATTGGCTTTAGTGTCATTGACGTATCCATAAGGGTTCTTGTTATCCCAAGAAAATCCTCTGTAAGAATAAGAAACCACACCACCGAATACAGGCTTGATAATTCCGCTGAACAACTGAACTTTAGCGGCTAACGAACCAGTATACTGTTGAACGTCGATGCTGTCTGGAACGTATGTTCCACCATAACCGTAGCCATAGCCATAACCGTAGCCATAACCATAGTTCGAAGTTCCAGTGTAATAACCTTGACCTTGAACTGTGTAGTTTGAGTACAAGAATGAACCTTCAATCACGAAGTTGTCATACTTAGTACCGAAACCAACACCCAAAGCATAGTTCCCTTTAACTTGGCGAGTGTCTGGGTAATCACCGATTCCCAAAATTCCCGCAACATATTTAGTTTCAATAGGAGCCAGAGGAGCTTCTTCCTCTACCTTCATCGCTGCTGCGATTTCTTCGCGAACGATGTCTCTGGTATTTTCTTTTGGTTCAACTACTTGTTGAACCTGAACAGGTTGCGCATAAACAGGCTGTTGAACGGCTTGTTGCTGCTGCTGACCGTTGTCTAGTTGATTGAATTTATCACCAAACAGAACGCCCGCTCTTTTCTTCTCATCTTCCATACGAGATTGCTCAAGCTTTTCAACGATTCTTTGTTCTGTTTGCAACT
>JAHRXB010000202.1 GCA_019104905.1 Bdellovibrio sp. | reverse complement strand
TACAGTGCATTACCTTCAAGCCAAGAGGGGCGAGAGTTGTGTCTGGGCAATTTAAACACTCCCTTCTTTAAAGCATTCTGAACCTCCCCCCAACATTCTTTATCTGGTCGGGTATTTAACCATTTTAGTGTTTCTAGTTTTGACTCCGCAGTCGTCCAATTCAAATCATCCAATATGGGCACCGTGATCGGCGCGCATCCAATCAGACCTTTCAAGGTTGAAAAGGGATAGTCTTCAACTCGCTGGCAAAGTCCTGCTTCGACAGGGTTTCGATACACATACTTATATGCGTGTAGATAGTAGAGCGGGTCGGTAAGTAGACTTCGATGGAATCGACTTCCGTAGGTGACATTGATCCGATCACTTAGCAAACGGAGGTCCCTTCCGGATTCGGCCATAAAAAAACGCATTGCTGAACTTAAATTTCCTTCCGGCGCTCTGACGATGAGATGAAAGTGATTACTCATAAGTGTGAATGCGTGAATACGTAATCCGTAGGCGAGATGCACAAAGTGGAGATGCATGGTCATGATCGACCAAACTTCTTCAAGGTCTTGTGAAAACCAATCGCGATTAATACATCGAGCAGTGATGTGATACGGAAATTCTGAATTACAAACAAATATCTTTCGGCCCATGCCCATTGTGAATGCAACACGAAGACCACCATCATTCCCAAATATTGAAAAGAGAGCTGTTCGTAATCCGATGATCGGCGATTTTGTGTCGCACCTCGGTTAGAAAAAGTCACCAGGCACCTTCGGAGGTCGGGATGGACGGTGGTCGGGGCTGGACCTTGGTATTGGAATTTGCTGGTTTATGGTCTGTTTTTCACTACGTAAGTCTAGTTTGGGCTGGATGATGGTCTAGTTCTGCAGGACCCGACTAAAGCCTTCCAAGACCTCGCCGAAAGGTATGTCACAAGCAACGACGAAACCAAGTCGAAAGCTCTTGAGAACCTCAAATGGAGTGACTGCCAAATGAGAATTCGCTTGCAGGGAGCCCAGACAAAAGTGGAGTCACCAACAAGTAACAACAGGCTTGCCTAAGTAGGTATAAGGCGGCCGCATAAATGGAGGTCCCAAATGGGAATGAGAATTTCTACTAACGTATCTGCGATCAACGCTCAGAGAACTATGGTTAACTCTCAGCGCGATATCAGTAAATCAATGTCACAATTGGCATCTGGTTCACGCATCAATAAAGCAGCTGATGATGCTGCGGGATTGGCGATCAGTGAAAACTTGAAATCGCAAATCAGATCATTGGGTCAAGCTGGCCGTAACGCCAACGATGGTATCTCAATGGTGCAAACTGCTGAAGGTGGTTTGAGTGAAATTTCTAACATCCTGACTCGTATGAGAGAATTGGGTGTTCAAGCATCTTCTGATACAGTAGGTGAGGCGGAGCGCGGCTTCCTCGATAAAGAGGTTCAACAATTAAAAGCAGAAGCGCAACGTATCACGCAAACAACTCGCTTTGGTACTACTAAACTTCTTGATGGTTCTGGCGACAAATTTGATTTCCAAGTGGGTATCAACAATGACGCTGAATCTGATAGAATTTCCTTCAACGCTGGTGAAACTGACGCAACGATCGACTCTTTGGGAATTGCAAGCTTTGACTTCTCTTCTAAAGAAGGCGCACAAGATGCCCTTGAACAAGTCGACAAAGCTCAGTCTCAAGTGAATGGTTACCGCGCAAGTCTCGGAGCCCTTCAAAACAGATTGCAATCTACAGTCGATAACTTGGGTGTTCAACATGAGAACATCTCTGCCGCGAACTCTCGTATCCGTGATACTGACGTAGCAGCAGCTTCTGCAGAAGCAACACGTAACCAAGTTCTTTTGCAAGCCAACACAAGTGTCTTGGCACAAGCGAACTCAATGCCAAACGCAGCATTGAAATTGATTGGTTAATTTGATTAAGAAATAAAGAGTTTTACCTGAGAGGGCACCTCCGTTCCCTCTCGGTACCAACCTACCCAGGAAGATTCTGTCTTCCTGGGGTACTACGTTTTCTCCTCTAGAGAAATCTTCAGAAGTGGTTTCGCGGGGGAAGAGCTATCAAAGGCTTTACTTTAGTCCGGCATTTAAGTTTCATAACGAGAAATCCGATAAGAACCTCGTATGAATATCAAAGGATTTATCCCCAACATTCTTCCCAACACTGAGGTTCGCTCCGTCGAAACCATTGGAAAGACCATTAAGTCCGATGAGACCCATGATCGTGATGCCAACGGGCAAGAAACTTACAGTGGACAACAGCAGCAACGAGAACCGATGACAGAGGAGCAGCTCGAAAGAGCCATGGAGCATCTGCGCAGTCTTCCCGCTATGAAAGAACACAAGTGGACCGTCCATCTTGAGAATGAAGATGGAGCGCGCTTTGTGATCGTCAAAGATAATTTGGGAGCGGTGATTCGACGAATTCCCGAGTTGGAGCTGTGGAGTTTACCTACAGATAACTCTCCCAGAGGACAGTTGCTGAAGCGTTCTGCTTAATTATTTTTAAGTTCCCAGCATTTGCTTCCTAGATTCACGTCCAGTGAAAAGACCTCCTGTCAAAATCCCTGTGGGGTTAATTGCATCTGAGAGCGAAAAGCCGCTCTGCTAGCCCTTTCGAGAGACATTTAATTGACTCACGGTCAGTGAATCATTTTGACACAATGGATTCATGGCAGGAATTCGTATCACAGGCATGGCCTCTGGCTTACCACCAAATATCGTCGATCAGCTCATGGATGCTGAACGGATTCCTGTGAAACAAATGGAAGCTCAGAAAACTAAGCAGGAGGACAAACTCAAGCTGGTGACTGACTTAGAGAGCAAAGTGAGTGATATCACCAAGAATCTAGGCGAGCTGACTTCCACCAGCGGATTCATGGATAAGAAGTTTGTTAGTGGTGATCCTAACGTCGTCGAAGGACAGGTGGATCCGCAGACTGCAATCCCTGGAGAATACTCTATCGAAGTGGTGCAGTTGGCGCAAAAGCCCGCGGCGATTTCCAATGGATTTCCCGATAAGGATGAAACGCAGATTGGCGTAGGCTACATCAAGTTCAATACGCCAGAGGGAGAAAAAGAAGTTTATATCAATGGTAACAACTCCACTTTGGAGGGCGTGATGAAACAAATCAACGCGGCCAACGTGGGATTGAAAGCTCAAGTCTTGGAAGATCGAAAAGACAGTGAGAATCCATTTAAGCTTTTGATTTCAGGATTAGCGACAGGAAATGACAAGCAGGTGACCTTTCCCAATATCTATCTTTTGGATGGTGACCAGGATATGTATTTCGATCAATCTCGGGCCGCCCAGAATGCGAAAGTTAAGGTGGATGGGTTTGAGATCGAGTTACCCGATAATAAGTCGACGGATCTAATTCCGGGAGTGACGTTGGATCTAAAGTCTGCGGCGCCAGGGCGTGAGATCCGCATGAGCGTGAAGGAGAACTTAGAGGTCATCAGCGGAAAGATTAAAAGCTTCGTTGATTCCTACAATGCGGCCCTCGAGTTCATCCAGAAGCAAAGTAAGCTACAGGCCGGTGAGGGCAAAAGTCCTCGTCTTGGTCCGTTGGGTGGCGACGGCATGTTGCGCACGATTGAGAACTCTTTGCGCCGAGTGATCCTTAATCCTCAGGTGGGCGTAGAGACCCCCATTCGTCGTATTGGAGAGTTGGGGATCGAATTCAATAGAAACGGAACTTTGAATTTCAGCCAGGATAAGTTCAATAAAGTATTGAATGCCAATCCTCAGGGAGTGGCGGCATTTTTTCGCGGTGATGGTTTTAATACCGGTTTTGTTTCGGGATTGAAAAGAGAGATCGGCAACTTGATGAACGGACAGTTCGGTGTGTTGTCGAATCGAAAAAAAGGTCTGCAAGATCGTATCAATCAAGTGAATGGCCGGATTGAGACTAAAGAGCGTCAACTGGAAAGAAAAGAAGACAGTTTGCGCCGAAAGTTTGCTGATTTGGAACAAAAGATGTCGGACATGCAGGCTCAACAGGCCCGCTTTGCGGCAATGGCTCCAAAAGGGTGATGAATAGTTATTTTTGAAGTGTGTAGGTGAGGGACTATGAACAAGAATGCTTATCAGAAATATAAAACGACGTCAGTGCAGAGTGCGAGCCGAGAGAAAATTCTTTTGATGCTCTATGAAGGAGCCATCAAATTTACCAAGCTTGCAATTAAGGCTATCGAAGAAAAGAAGATCGCCGACCGCGGAATGAATATTGGTCGTGCGTTCGATATCATAATGGAGCTGAACAACACCTTGGATCACAAGGTTGGCGGTGATGTCGCGGTTCAGTTGGAGCAACTCTATATGTTCATGATGGAGCAGTACACGAAGGCCAATATCTCAGGCAACGTGGAGCCGCTTCAGGCCAACCTAAAGCTTTTGAATACGCTTTATGATGGCTGGGTTCAAGCAGTTGAAAAATTAAAAACAGAAAACACAGATAAAAAAGTGGGCTAAATTCCTCGGAGGGAACATGACAAGAATTATCACCTTGCTTAACGAAAAAAATCATTACCTCGAAAAATTCTACTCTTTAAATGAGGTGGAACTTGCGAATTTTGCTCAAGGGCAGTTCGACAATCTAGAGCACTTCTATCAAACGCGCGAAAGAATTTTGGATGTCCTTAAGTACGTCGACGCGCAAATTGAAAGAGCCCACGCGGAAGTGGCTCAAGCGGGGACTATTTCTGAGACAGACCGTCGCGATGTTAAGGAAGCCCTCGATATTAAGGATGAATACGTTGCTCGTATCATTGAACAAGATATCCAGGTCTTGGCCTGCATCGAGATGGCGAAAAATTCGATCATCAAAGAATTGCAGGAAGTTCGTCGCAACCGTAAAGCAGTTGGCGGCTATAAATCCAAGACCTTCCAAAATCGTTTGAACGAAGAGGTCTAGGAAAAATATTCCTGACAAAATCATGACAGCAAGTTCGGCGAAAGAGTCAAACTCCTGGCTTAACTTGCTTCAGATCCAATAAAACACAAAACGAACCCTTGGCATCTGTGTTGCTCCTAAGAATTCTTCGAGGAGACATATTCAGATGTTGGAAAATCAGATCGTTCAAAGGTCCAGTGAAATTTCTGGAATAAATTCTAGGCCCGAATCTCAAAACGAAGGTTCCGGCAAAATCTATTTTGACCCACAGCAGGCGATCGCCGATTTTGAGGCGGAGTCGCAATCCGAAAAAGAAGTAGCTGCCGTTGATCCTCGCGTAAAATCCTATCTTCGTAATGCGCAAGTGTTGATGAAACACAGAGAGTATCCTTTGGCCATGAACTTACTTCGTCAGGCAAGTAACATGGACTCTAAGAATCCCGTCACCTTGAGTCTTTTAGCGACGTGCTTAGAAAAGGCATCTCGTATCCAAGAGGCTTTGATTGTGTGCAAAGCTTTGGCGCAAGTGGATTATGGTTTCGAATCTCTTTGTAGATATGCGACGACTCTCTATAAGTTAGGCCGCGACCAAGAAGCCTTGGATAAGTACTACGAGGCTTTGGCAGTTCTGACGGAAGAGAATGAGCATCTCTTTGAAGTTTATAAAAACATGGGCAATATTTTTGTTCGCCAGGGCGATTTTGACGGCGCTGAGGAATATTATAACAAGGCCTATACGCTAAACGCTCAGTCGGATGTTTTGTTGGTGAACTTCGGAACACTGGAAGTACAAAGAAATGATTTTGATAAGTCTCTTTATTGCTTCCGCAAAGCGGTTGAGATTAATCCCGAGAACGACAAAGCTTGGGTGGGACTTGCGATGGTTCACAATCAATTCGGCGACAGCGATTTGGCTTGGGCCAATATTGAAACGGCGATGGATATCAATCCTCAGAATAGAACGGCCGTTCACCTTGCGGCAAGTTGGGGACTTCGTGATGGAAAGCTTCAGAAGGCTATCGAAGCTCTTCAAACCTATCTTTCTTCCGTCGAAGAGGATGAGGATATGTCCTTAGTTTTAATAAATCTTTTCTGCACGGCAGGGCAAGTGGACAAAGCTCTCATCGAGATGGAGCGAGTTTTGTTGTGGAATCCTTCTCATCAGGAAGTTCGTGAGCTCAAAAAGAAGATCTTATCAGCACAGAAGGTTGCTTAATATGTCGATGATTACTTTTTCTGAAAACCATGAGTCCTCATTGATTCCCTTCGAAGAAGGGGAGGCTTTGGCCTCTTTGAGAGATCCTCGAGCGGAAGGCTTAAAGTGGGTTTACTCTTTGGGTACTATTCCCACTCCTCATGTTGTCGTGGTTGGTCTGGGCTCCGGATTTCATGTCGCCGCGTTGGCTGATATAGATCCCGAGCTTCAAATCACCGTGGTGGAGTCTCGAGAAGCATTGATTCCTGTATTTCGCTCGCAGTTTCCAGAGTTGGAAGATCGCGTGAATATCGCTGTGGTGCAAGAAGATCATGATCTTTTTAAAGCAGATTTTTTTCAGGATGTCCTCAGCCAGCGGTCTTATGTTTTGTCTTTCCGTGAATGTTGGGGTCAGCAGACTTCATTCTTTTCCCAGGTTTTTGCTCATCTCACGGGACGAACTTTGGAATCAGTGAAATATCACTTTGAGGAGTTTGGAATCAACATTAAGGCTTTGTACCTTGAGCCTAATAAGTTGTTGTCGATCAAAGATATTATTCCGGTGGTTGAAGCTTCTGCAATGGTTGAAGAAAAGAAACAAATTTTTCGTATCTTGGGTGAGTTGGTGAAATAATGAAAATTCTGGTGCTTTCCCTTCTTCGTTTGGGCGATATTATCCAGCAGGCTCCATTGCTTAAAGGTCTCCGTGAAAAACATCCGGAGGCAGAGATTCATCTTCTTTTGAATAGACAGTTTGCCAGCGTTGAAAAAGTTCTTGAGGGCGCTGTTGATCGATATATCTATTTTGATCGTGAGGCTTTGCAGAAGGGCTTAGGGGAGTCGTCTTACAATATTCTTTGGTCTTATACCCAAGTCGAAAAGCTTGTGGGTGAGCTTAATCAAGAATCTTACGATGTGGCGATCAACCTGACGCACAATAAACTGAGTGCTTATTTGATGGGTGTTATTCAGGCTTCTCAGAAGCGAGGTTTGTACCAAGAAGAAGGACGGTTTAAAGGGCTTTCCAACCGTTGGCTTCGCTATTTCAATGATCGTTTTTCGGGAAGTCAAAAATCACTATTTCACTATGTTGAACTTTTGGGAAAAGCATTTGATATTCCTGTGCAAACACCTCTAGCCGCTTCCCGAAAAAAGAACAAACTGGTGTTGCTGCAATGTCTGACCAGTGATTCAAAAAAGAATTGGGGCCTGGAGCGCTATTTTGACTTAAAACGCACCATTGAAGTGTCCTTAGTTGATTATGAAGTATGTGTATTGGGCGCCTCATTTGAAAGAGAAACACTTCTTAAAGTTTTTTCCGAAAAAGACCTTCTTATCTGCGATCTGCCTGAAGCGCGAAAACATTTGCAAAACGCCGACCTCTTGGTGACTGGCGACACCAGTATTAAACATATGGCGGCCCAAGTGGGAACCCCTATTGTGGAAATTGCCGTTGGCAGCAGCGACCCCTTGAAGACGGGAGCGTATTCGTCTCAGGCCGTGATCATACAGGGCGAGGTGGCCTGTGCACCGTGTTCTCATTCGCAGGCTTGTTCGCAGAATAGTCATCTGTGTGCTGAAGATGTTACGGTAGAGAAAGTATTTGCCGCCGTTTGGGATCAGTTGAGCGGAGAAAAAATTCTTGAGCGCAATTTGTTTCAGACTTTGGAGCGCGCCGTTTGGAGCCTCTATCTGGATAAAGCCCGAAGTGACGTGGAGCCCTTCTATCGCGAGGCCATTGCGGAACTCTTAAGTAAGGTGTCGCTGACAGCTTTAAACGCAGTATTGCCTTCATGGGAGCAACAGTCTTTGGGCTATCGCTCTTGGTTGGAAAATGCCAAGAAGGTGTTGCCGGCTCGGGAGGTCTTGGCTGCGAAAAGATCCTTTCAGTCTTCCGATGTTTCGGAGTTAATTCTATGCGCCCAAGATATTCTGAAGTCAAAAAAAGATGAAGCAGGATACTTCCAAACATTTGTGGAAGCCTTGTTGTCGCGCTTCAGTCAGCCTGTACAAATTTATGACCGAGTGCACGCGGCTTTAATGGAAATCGAAGAACTGCTCACGATTCGAGAAGCTTTTATTCGTCACTTGCAATCTCTCTCCACGGAAGGAGCGTATTATGCAAAAGGAATTGGACAACTATCTATCGGTGGCTTTGAAGAGGCTGGAAAAGGCCTACAGCGAGATCTTGAAAACGCAGAGCTATAATCGCGAAGCGGAACGAGTGCAGCTTCTTAAGGAACTGGTAAAGGAACAAGTTAAAAATGAAAATTCTAGTAATACAGCTCGCTAGACTGGGCGATATCTATATGACTTGGCCTGCTTTGCGGGCTTTGCGTCGAACGTATCCTACAGCGGAGATTCATTTTCTAACACGACCTCGTTTCGAGGGAGCGGTGGAAGGACTAGATGCCATCAACAAACATTGGACAATGTCGACCAGTACGATTTTGTCCCCGCTCGTGCAGGAAGACGCAGACATTGAAACGTCACTGGCGAGACTAGATCACTTCGTGGACGGCCTGCGGGCTGAAGAATTTGATTGGATTATTAATTTTACATTTTCTCCTGCTTCGAGTTATTTGACTCATGCGCTGACAACTGAAAATACCCGGGTTTCTGGATACACTCGCTTTGCGGACGGGTCGTTGTGTCTTTCTGATGAAATCAGTGCTTACTTTTATGCTCAGGTCGGCTTGGGAAAACCAAATCGTGTGCATGTGGCTGACGTACTGGCCTCAATGATTGACGTTCAGTATGTCGAGTCGGATTGGGCGGCTCCAGTGTTGCCGTGTGCAATTCAAAAATTGCCAGAGCGCTATTTGGTTTTGCATGTGGGCGCAAGTGAGCGGCAGAAGTCCTTGTCTCCATCATCGTGGATCAGGGTCCTTCAGCAGCTTCAAAAAAAATATGCAGACTTGCCGATCGTTTTGATCGGGGCCAATGCCGAAGCCTCTTGGGCCTTTGAGATTCAAAATGGTGTCAAAGGGATGTCGTTTGTAAACTTGGTCGGTCAAACCAAAATCGGTGATTTGTTTGCCGTTATAAAAGGGGCCGATGTTCTTATTGGCTGCGACAGTGCTCCCATTCACATGGCGTCTTTGACGGACACCCCGACATTCAACGTGAGTGTGGGAGATGTGAATTATTGGGAGACCGGTCCCAAGGCAACCTTGGGTTTTATCTATCGAGTGGAGACTGAAATGGACCTTGTGCCTGAAAGACTGGGAGAAGTCTTAACACTTCTTTTGGATGGCGAGGTCGCGCCCGAGTTGATTATTCGAGCTGGCGGTCTGGTTAGCTTTGACAAGGTGGAGTCTCCTTCAGAGCGCTTTCAGTGGGAATTGGTTCAGGCATTGTATTTGGGTGGAAAATATCCCGTTGCCGATAAAATGGAAATTCTGCAAGGGGCGATGAAGCTTAATGAAATTAATACCTTTGCAATGGAGCAAATTGCTTTGATTCCTAGCAAAGGTTTGGAATTTATCGGTCCCTTATTGGACCGAGCCGAAGAAGTTATTCAAAATATTAGCCAGTGGGTTCCCGAGCTGAGTCCTCTTATTAGCTGGTATCAGGCGGAAAAGACCCGCATTGGTCCAGGCACTCTCGAGGATATTTGTACTGCAGCTTTGAATGTGCATGAGCGTCTTGCGCGCCATCTTCATGTCTACATTCCTCATGAGGCTCTCAAGGATGAGGAGGTGGGCGATGGAACGCTTTAAAGTGACGGGGCAGGAGCTGCGAAATTTCTATAACGGGAATATCGCTTTAGGACGTGTATTCAGTGACATTGAGCAAGATCTTCGTTCCACGAATCAAGTCGTGTGTCGTTATATTATTAACGGCCTGGAGATCGCAGAGGAAGATGAAGCTCGATTTTCAAAAGTGACATTGGAGCAAATCGAAACTTTGGAGTACCTGACGGAAAATAGTCGGGATCTGACGGGCATTGTTTTGCGCGGCTGGATTGAGGCTTTGCCGGAGTTGATTCAAAAAACGGAAAGTCTAGCGCAAAGAATGCGTGTGCAAGGTTTGAGCGGGCTTCTTAAGCCCATTCACGATTTAGTGCAAAACTGTGAGGTCCTTATTGATAGCACCCTCACGATCAAGACCACGATGGGGGATCAATTTTTGGGCTCCAGTCCAGGGGATTGGTACAAGACCGAAGAGTTTAGCAAAAAAACGGTGCTAGAGGCTTTGCGCGCATTGGAAAATAAGGATTTTGTTCTTTTAGCGGATGTCCTAGAGTATGATTTGAACAATATGCTGCAAATGTGGTTGGATCATTTGCGGGTCTTGGAGAAGTCACTTAATGGGGAATACACCGGATCTCATTTCCATTCCGAACAAGCTGGATCCCATTCTATGGGTCGGAAACGTATCGCCAATTAGACTTCCTCATTTCTTTCCTTTTCAAAAAAGGGAAGTGGAGATTGTTTTTAGGGCCTCTTGTGCAGAGGCCCTTCTTCTTTTAAAAACCCAGAAATTTTCCTCGATCTTAGTCCAGGATTTGGGAGCCGGCGAGGCTTTGGAGTTCCTGGTTCAGGCCCGTCTTTATCAGCCCATGGCCCCGCGTCTGATGATTGCAGAGGATCTCACGGAGCAAGAGGTGCGCGAGGGCATCAACAAGGCTCAAGTATTTCGTTTTATGCGGTGGCCCTTAAGTGAAAGAGAAGTGTGGGCGCAGCTTGAGAGCGCCCTACAAAGACATTCGATGTTTTTGTCTCGATCTTTGTTGCTGAGGGAGTCGTCCTCACAAAATAAACAGCTGGAAGCTTTGACTCACTCTTTGGAGGAAATGGTTGAGGAGCGAACTCAGTACATTGAGATGTCTCACCATGAGGAAAGTGAAAAGCTGAATCGCGAAAGGCAATTGCTTCGTTTTATCAAGGATCTGGCTACGCAGACGTCTTTTGAAGATATTTTGGGGATCTTACGTAAGGAGCTGCGTAAATTTCATAAGATGGGAGATCCCGTTTTAGCTTACCGTCTGGGTGGAGATAAAACATTCTTCATGAGCTTCCATTTAGGTCACTTCACGCAAACGGAATCGCGACAGTATTATGAATTTCCGAAGACGGCCCAAGTGCCCACGGCTGAGTTGATTCGCTATTTTGCCAATCATTTTGGGCGTCCTTTTATCAAAGCGTACATGGTGCCTTTAGAGCTTCGCTTGACCAGTCACTTCGTCGGTGGCGAAGCGGAAGCGATTTTGTGTATTGAAAATTCTTTGTCAGATAAAGAGATGGGTCCTTTTGTTGACTTCATCGGCGACCGGATGCGGCCATTGAGCATGGCTTTGGACCGTGTTCTTTTGGAAAATCAATTGTCCAGCTTTTCGTATCGATGGGAAAAGACTTTCGATGGAATGCGAGATCCCATTGCCATTGTTGATGTGGACTACAATGTGGTTCGAGCCAATCGAAAGTTTTCGGACAAATTTTTACAGCATAAATGTTATGAAAGCTTTTCGCATAGAAAAGCGACCTGCGACGGCTGTCCTGTTCCTCATGCGATGAAGCAGGGCGAACCTCAGGCGGGACAGATTCAGGTGGAGGGACGTGTGTATCAAGTGCATAGCTATCCCGTATTGTTGGATCGGGGAAGTCGTCCCACCAATGTTGTGAATCAATATGTGGATATCACACAGTCTCGTGAGCTTTATCTGCGAATGTTGCAAAGTGAAAAGATGGGTGCCATTGGAATGTTGGCCGGTAATATTGCCCATGAATTGAATAATCCGTTGACTGGTTTGCGGGCCCTGACTCAGGTTTTGTTGCAAGAGGCTCCGGAGGATGGAAACTTGCGGGCAGATCTCATTGAGATTGAAAAGGCGACGGCCCGGTCCCAGAGAATTATTAAAAACCTCTTGGATTTTTCTAAGGGCGAAGATCAACCATCGGAGTATGTCAGTGTTGACGAGATCGTTGAGAGGACACTTCCGATGCTTAAGTCGGCCATGCGTACTCATCGTTTGGACGTGGATCTTGAGACGCTGGGATTGAGTGTTTACGTAGAGCCGCATCTTCTGCAGCAGGTGGTTTTCAATTTGATTAACAATGCCTGTCAGGCCATGAAGGACCCGGGAAGTTTGCGGATTTCTACGAGAGCAGAGAAGGGGAATATCTTCTTGGAGATTCAAGACACGGGACCTGGCATTCCATTGGAAATTCAACGGCGCATCTTTGAACCTTTTTTTACGACAAAAAAAGAAGGACATGGAACCGGTCTTGGGTTAAGTATGTCTAAGTCTATTATTGAAAAATTTGGGGGCACCATCCAGTTTCATAACGTGGAACCTCATGGAAGCTGTTTCACTATTGTGCTCCCGCAAAGAAGTCCGGAGTAAGATTTGAAGATTCTGATCGTGGATGATGAAGCTTTGGTCCGCCGCTCTCTCAGTCGCGCTTTAAAAAGCAAAGGCTATGAGGTTCTGGAAGCTTTAAATGGCACGGAAGGACTGCAGTCATGGCGGGATTGGAAACCCGACTTGGTGTTCTTGGATGTCTTGATGCCGGGAATGACCGGTCCCGAAGTTTTAAAAGAGATCGGTTCTGAAAATCAGGCCAAAGTTATTTTGATATCGGCCTTTTCAGGAGAGCACAATATGCAGACGGCCCAGGAGATGGGGGCCAATCTATTTGTGCCTAAGCCGTTCGAAGATATATTCGCCGTCGTGAAGATGGCGGAGGATTTGTTGGTATGAGAATTATTGCGGGAAAATATCGTGGACATCAGTTGGTGGCTTTTAAGGCGGACCATATTCGCCCGACCACGGATCGCGTGAAAGAGACCTTGTTTAATAAGCTGCAGTTTCAAATTGAAGGTGCCAAGGTTGTCGATCTTTTCTGTGGTACTGGAAATCTGGGAATTGAAGCGTTGTCTCGAGAGGCGAGTTTCTGCACCTTTGTAGAGAAGAATCCGAAGTCACTGACAATCACACGGCAGAACCTTGAGAAGCTCAAGGTTCCGACTTCACAATATAAAATTATCAACATGGACGTGTTAGGATTTTTGAAGGCGTATCAAGGAGAACCCTTTGATATCGTTTTTGCCGATCCTCCTTTTACAGAGAAAAT
>JAHRXB010000172.1 GCA_019104905.1 Bdellovibrio sp. | reverse complement strand
TGGGCGAATGCGGTTCCTTTGCGTTTCTTTAATCCACAAAACATTGAAAACCCGCTGGCCCAATACCCGGACCGTGATTGGGAGAAAATCTATCGCAATATTTTCGCGAATGACTCAAGCTTCGTGTTCTTGTGTGCACCGAATGACACTCACAACTGTCTTTTAAAGGCTTACGTAAAAAATGGTGTCGTGACTCGCATCGGCCCTAGCTACGGGTATGGCAAAGCGACCGATCTGTATGGCAATCAATCTTCGCAT
Source organism: Bdellovibrio sp. (assembly GCA_019104905.1). Taxonomy (GTDB): domain Bacteria; phylum Bdellovibrionota; class Bdellovibrionia; order Bdellovibrionales; family Bdellovibrionaceae; genus Bdellovibrio. The sequence goes on along the minus strand of JAHRXB010000172.1, from coordinate 11,344 downwards.
CGTTGGGACCCTCGTATCTGTCAAAAGGGTTTGGCGTTGGTTCGTCGTTTCTACGGTGACCGTCGTGTGAAGGCGCCGATGATCCGTCGAGGTTTCAAAGAGTGGGCAGACGCTGGATTCCCGCGTGATCCCGCGACAGGCAGTCCGGATCCAAAGTATTTCCAGCGGGGAAAAGACAAGTGGCTCAGAACCGATTGGCAACAAGCGTATGACTATTCCGCAAAGGCGTTTGAAAATATCGCTTCGAACTATTCCGGCGATAAAGGAGAGCACTTCCTTCACAAGCAAGGTTATGACCCTGCGATGATCGAGGCTCTTGAAAAATCCGGAACGCAAACTATCAAACTGCGTGGAGGTATGGCGTTCCTGGGAGCGACTCGTATCTTCGGTCTTTATCGTTTTGCGAATATGCTGGCGTTGATGGACTCTAAGATTCGTAATGTTGATTCAACCAAAGCTATAGGCGCTCGTGGTTGGGACTCTTACAGTTGGCATACGGATCTTCCTCCGGGACATCCGATGGTGACCGGGGCTCAGACCAATGATTTTGATTTATTTGCCGTGGAAAGATCTAAGCTTCTTCTGGTCTGGGGCATGAACTGGATCACGACCAAGATGCCGGATTCTCACTGGATGACAGAAGCGCGCTTAAAGGGCACCAAAACCGTGGCGATCACGGTCGAGTACAGTGCCACCGCGTCGAAGGCTGATGACGTTGTTGTGATTCGTCCCGGAACAGACCCCGCATTCGCATTGGGATTGGCACAACAAATTATCTCGAAAAAACTTTACGATAAAGAATTTGTTGAAACCAAAACGGATCTTCCTTTCTTGGTTCGTCTGGATACTTTGAAACCTTTGCGACCTGAAGACTTCATCGCGGACTTCAAAGAGCCGACGCTGCAATCCATGAAGTTCTTGAAGAAAGGTGAAAAGCCTCTTTCGGGACTTGAACAACGAGATCAGTTTGCTCCTGAATCCATGAAGGATGATTTCAAATCCTTCGTGGTCTTTGATAAGAAGAGCAAGAAAATGCGTCCGGTTTCCCGCGATGAGTACGGAAACCACTTCCAGGGAGTGGAGCCCGAACTGGGTTATCGCGGATCGGTCAAACTTCTTGATGGAAAAACTGTGAAGGTTCGCTCGATCTTCAATTTGACGGAAGAGTACCTCAACGAAAATATGACTCCGGAAAAAGTGGAAATGATCACCGGAGCGCCGGCCAAAGCGATTGTCTCTTTGGCTAAAGAAATTGCAGCTAACAAAGAGCTCACATCCTTTGCTTGTGGTATGGGGCCGAATCAATTCTTCAATGCGGATCTAAAAGACCGAGCGATCTTCCTGGTCGCCGCATTGACCAGAAACGTCGGTTTCCCTGGAGGAAACGTCGGAAGTTATGCTGGAAACTATCGTGCGGCGTTGATCGGGGGGGAACCCGTTTATGCGGCGGAAGATCCATTCAATCTGCAACTTTCAAAAGGTGGCAAGGTCAAGGTTGGCAAATACTCTCACTATGAATCCTTGCATTACTACAACTACGGGGATCGTCCCTTGCGCGTGGGCGACAAGCTCTTCACTGGAAACGGTCACATGCCGGTTCCGACAAAAGCGATGTGGTTAAATAACTCGAACTCCGTCATCGGTAACGTGAAATGGCATTACGATGTTGTTCACAATACGTTACCTAAAATTGAGTTCATTGCTTACAGCGACTGGTGGTGGACGGGTTCTTGTGAATACGCCGATATCGTATTCGCTTGTGACTCCTGGGCCGAGTTTAAACATCCGGATATGTGCGGTTCTTGTACCAATCCGTTCTTGCAACTTTATCCTGAGACACCGATGCCTCGCGTTTTTGACACCAAGGCGGATATTGAAATCATCGCCGGGGTTTCAAAATCACTTGCAAAAGTCACGGGCGACTCTCGTATGGCGGACATGTGGAAGTTCGTTTATGAAAACGACACCCATGAATATCTACAAAGAATCATTGATGCTTCGTTCACTTTGAAGGGCTACAACATCCATGATCTTGAGAAGAAGGCCAAGGATGGTATTCCGGCCTTGATGAACAATCGTACTTATCCTCGTGTGTCTTCTTATGAGCAAGCGAAGTCCGAGATGCCTTGGCATACGAAGTCAGGTCGTTTGGAGTTCTACCGTCATGAGCCAGAGTTTATCGAGCACGGCGAGAACATGGTCGTGTATCGTGAGCCGGTGGATTCAACACCTTATGAGCCGAACGTCATCGTGGCCCAAGGGCATGATGCTCTTCGTCCGAAGGCGCCGAAAGAATACGGCCTAAACGCTTCAGACACCAGTGTTGAGACTCGTCAGGTTCGTAACGTCATGAAGACGGCGGAAGAGCTGGTGCAGTCAAAACATCCTCTGAAGTTGAAGTTGTACACTCACGTTTATCATACTCCGAAATATCGTCATGGAGCCCACACGACTCCGGTGGATACGGATATGAATGCCGTGTGGTTTGGTCCTTTCGGGGACGTCTATCGTCATGACAAACGCATGCCGGCGGTTGTGGAAGGATATGTGGATATCAATCCATTGGATGGCAAGGCGCTGGGTGTGGAGGACGGTGACTACGTTTATGTGGATGCCGATCCATCAGATCGTCCTTACCGAAATTGGAAGAAGGGCACTGAGGAGTACAAGATTTCCCGCTTGATGTTGCGCGCCCGTTATTACCCCGGCACTCCGCGAGGAATTGCGCGCACATGGCATAACATGTACGGCGCGACTTTCGGAAGTGTGAAGGGGCAGGAGACCCGTCAAGATGGACTGGCGAAGTCGGCAGAGACCAACTATCAGGCGATGTATCGCGGAGGAAGTCACCAAAGTGCGACTCGTGCATGGCTTCGTCCGACATTGATGACAGAGACTTTGGTTCACAAAACCATGTTCGGACAAGGTTTGGAAAAAGGTTTTGCTTCAGACATCCACTGTCCAGTGGGGGCTCCTCGTGAAGCCTTCGTTAAAATTACCAAAGCCGAAAGCGGTGGAGTCGGTGGTCAGGGACGCTGGAGACCAGCATCTTTGGGATTCAGACCGACGTATGAGAATCAGGCCATGAAGGAATACCTCAAGGGCCGTTTCATGAAGAGAAAGGGATAATCGATGGCACGCGTGAAGAATTGGCAAATCAATCGGGAGATGGACTATCCATACAGTGAAAGTCGCCCCAAAAAGCAATGGTCCATCATTTTCGACTTAAATAAATGTATCGCCTGCCAAACTTGCTCCTTGGCCTGCAAAACCACATGGACCAGTGGTAAAGGTCAAGAGTACATGTTCTGGAATAACGTTGAAACCAAGCCCTACGGAAGTTATCCGTTGGCTTGGGACGTAAAAATTCTGGAGCAGTTGGGTCAACAGGCCTGGAAGGCGAAAGAGCCTTATTATGGAAAAACTATTTTCGAGGCGGCAAAGCCTACGGAAGTGGTGGCTCACTTTCATCCTAAAGACGAAGACTGGATGTATCCCAATGTTGGTGAGGATGACTGTGCGGGCAATGTGCCTCATGGCGATCACATAACGCTTCCGCATGATAAGTGGTTCTTCTATTTGCCGCGTACATGCGCTCACTGTACTTATCCTGCGTGTTTGGCTTCTTGCCCTCGTAAGGCGATTTACAAGCGTGAAGAAGATGGCATTGTGCTTATCGACCAGTCTCGTTGTAAGGGTTACGGCGAGTGCGTGCGCGCTTGTCCATATAAGAAATCTATGTACAACACCCACACTCGCGTCAGTGAAAAGTGTATTGGTTGTTTCCCGGCTGTCGAGCAGGGGTTGCAGCCGATGTGTGTGCAGAACTGTATCGGAAAAATCCGTATCATGGGTTTTGTGAATCCTCCTTGGAAGATGCGCAAAAACAATCCGATTGATTATCTGATTCATGATCAGCAGATCGCGTTGCCTTATTACCCGCAGTTGGGTCTTGAGCCGAATATCTACTACATCCCGCCGATTCATGCGGATCGCGAGTATTTGACTCAGATGTTTGGACCCAATGTCGATCAAGCGATCGAACGCTATAAAAAATTAAAAGACGATCCGGTGACTCAAGGTCTGTTGGTGTTGATGGGAAGTACGGATCGCATCATGCACAGCTTTGATGTGAAAGACGGAATTGCTTACGGCTATGACGAAAAAGGGGATGAGGTTGTTCGTGTTCCCGTGACCGAGCCATTTATTGAACGAACTGCTTACGATGCGAATCTTAAGTCGCTTCGAAATAATACCCCTTAAGGAGAAGAAGACATGAAATTCAAGGTGCTATTTCTATTGTTGATGACCCCCGCCTTTGCACAGGCTGGGGACATCATGGTGAAAAAAGTGAAAGAGGATTTCAGCAAAGGGCTGGATCCCTACGCGGCCTATTGGTCTCAAGCTCCAGAGGTCGAGCTGTCTTTGATGGCTCAGCCGATGATGAAACCAAAACCTGAAAAACCAGAGACGTCTCAGTTGACGGTGCAGGCTCTTCATAATGGAAACTATGTGGCCTTCCGACTGCGTTGGAAGGACAGTGAGAAGTCCGAGGCTGGAAAGCTCGGGCAGTTTTCAGACGCGGTGGCCTTGGAGTTCCCGGTCAAGAGCAATGAAAATCCTCCATCGGTCATCATGGGCGAACCTGGAAACCCCGTGCATATGTTTCATTGGCGGGCTCAGTATCAATACGACGAAGAACATGGAAAGAAAGATGTGAAAGACATCTATCCCAATCTCGCCGTGGATGCTTATCACATGGATTATGCTGACAGCGGCAAGTGGAAGGGCGCCACTCAAGATCAAAAAGAGGCCTACATGCATGGTATGGCGGCGGGGAATCCTCAGTCTTTTCCCAAAAAGGCAGTCGATGAAATCATGGCTGAAGGCTTTGGAAGTTCTGCGGTTCGTAAGGACCAGGACTCTTTTGCCAAAGGGGAATGGAAGAACGGTGAGTGGACCGTGGTAATTTCTCGCGCTCTCAAGAGAGACAAGGGATCTGTTTTGGAAGAGGGTAAATCGAGCTCTGTGGCATTTGCGGTATGGCAAGGTGGAAAAGACGAAGTCGGCTCTCGCAAAGCCCTGACCTTGTTCTGGACACCACTTAAAGTGGAGGGAAATTAACATGAAAACCTTAGCTACGAATCCGGCGTCTTTTGTTTTGGCATCATTGTTAACCTCCTATCCGGATCAAAATTTTGAGAACTATGTCGGGCTTCTTTTGAAAGAAGAGGCGGTGAATCTTCCGGAGAGTTTGAACAGTCAGGTAGAGCAGATTCTGCAGACTTCGGACGTCGATGATTTGCGGTCGTTGTATATTGATATCTTCGAGCGCGGTCAGAGTGTGAACTCTCCCTATGAAACGGAATATGGTCGTCATCGCGCCATGGCCAAAGGTCAGGAGTTGGGGGACATCGCCGGATTCTATAAGGCTTTCGGATTTGAGTTGGAAACAGAAGGCGAAAATCGGGAGATCTTAGATCATGTTTCTGTCGAGCTGGAATTTTATTCTTTGCTTTTGATGAAACAAAATTACTTTGCGGAAAATGCGAACTCAGAAGCGGCGGAAATCATCTTGGATGGTCGCAAAAAATTTCTGAATGCTCATTTAGGTCGTTTTGTCAGTGCGATCGGACATCGCCCCGGTGTTGTTGAAAATCCTTACTTCAAAGAAGTTTATGGTTGGGTGAGTGATCTGGTAGATCAGGAGTGCGCACGATTGGGTATTCAACCTGAGAAGACAGATTGGATTGAATCCCAGAAGAACGAAGAGACCGCGAACTGCGGAGCGACTTGTAAATAAAAATACTCCGAGTTCCTGAACCTAAGGATCTCTAGGGTTCAGGAACCGTTGGGCTGTTTGGGAAACGAAACAGCCTCCCGCGTTTGGAAAGGAGAATCATGTCTTTGGCTTTAAACGACCCACAAGGTCGTCAGTTTCGCTATCTGCGTTTGTCAGTGACTGACGTTTGCAATTACCGCTGTGCCTATTGTTTGCCGCAGGGATATAAGAAATGTCAAACCTCCCCAGAACTGACGTTGTCTGAGATTGCTCGGCTGTTGCGGGCCTTTTCTGTTTTATCTTTTAAAAAACTTCGCCTGACAGGCGGAGAACCCACGTTACGAGACGATCTGCCCGAGATAATCCGGGAGGCTTCATCAAGTGGCTTTCAGGTGGGTTTGACCACGAATGGCTACCGTTTGGCTCAGAAGGTCCGTCGCCTCAAAGAGTCCGGTCTTTCTTTGCTCAATGTGAGTTTGGATTCAATGAGTCCCCAACGCTTTAAGATGGTTACGGGAAAGGATGAATTTACAAACCTCCAGCGAGATCTTGATGAGGCCCTGGCCTTGGGTTTTGACCGGATTAAGATTAATACCGTTCTTCTGAAAGGTCTGAACGATGATGAGTTCCCTCAGTTTCTAGAGTATGTAAAGCAGCGACCTATCACACTTCGTTTTATCGAACTGATGCCCACGGAACAGAACAAAGAGTTCTTTCATCAGCACCACACCCGTTCAGATCTTTTTGTAAAAGAACTGAAAAGCCTGGGCTGGAAAGAAAACAGCAAAGAGGCCAATTCGGGGCCTGCGACGGAGTATTCTCACGAAGAATTTCTGGGAAAAATTGGATTTATCTCTCCTTATGCTGAAAATTTTTGCGCTCAGTGCAATCGTCTGCGCGTCTCAGCGCGAGGAGACTTGCGTCTATGTTTGTTCGGAAAAGGAGAGGTGTCTTTGCGTGATTATCTGCAAGATGATGAATCACTCAAAGAGCTCGTTGGATTTATTCAAAACACGTTGCATTTAAAACCAGTTTCTCACTCTTTGCATGAGGGTGACTATGGCGACATGCGAACACTATCGACCTATGGAGGATGATGTGTCGAGTTCTTACAATATGATTGATGTTTCAGAAAAAGTTGCGACAGAAAGAAAGGCCTTGGCTACTGGAAAGATCTATATTCAGCCGGGGATCATTCGTAGGATCGTCAATAAAGATATGCCCAAAGGGGACGTGCTGGCATTGGCCGAGGTGGCAGGCATCATGGCGGCAAAAAATACGTCGCAAATTTTGCCGTTGTGCCATCCTCTTTTGTTGGAATCGGTAAAGGTGCGCTGTCTTCCTGCGCAGGATCACATTGAAGTTCAAGCCCAAGTAAAATGCCAAGGGAAAACCGGCGTTGAAATGGAAGCGCTCTGTGCCGTGAACGCCGCTTTGCTTTGTATTTATGACCTAACTAAAATTGTCGAACCCGAGATGACTCTGGGGGAAATTCAACTTCTTAGAAAAGAAGGCGGAAAGTCCGGAGTGTGGGAACCCCGCAGCCGTCGTCAGGCCGAGTCCTGTGGAGTGAAGGCGTCGCTGGAAGGAATTTCATCGGCAGTTTTGACCTTGTCAGATCGTTGTTTTGCGGGAACGGCGACAGACTCTTCCGGCCCCGTGATCGTTGATTGGTTGACGGCGCGTGGGGCTCAGTTTCGGGAACACTGTGTTCTATCGGACGACAAGGAAGGCATGAAGAAGAAGATCTTAGAGTGGCGGGATCAGGGGGTTGCCCTGGTCATATTGACCGGTGGCACTGGTCTGAGTCCGCGAGACAACACTCCAGAGGCACTGCTTGAAATTGCCGACCGTGAAGTCCCTGGTTTTGGAGAACTGCTAAGAATGTCAGGGGCAAAATACACGCCGATGTCCTACTTGAGTCGCTCCATCACAGTTCTAGTTGGTGCCACCTTGGTGGTTTCTTTACCCGGCAGTGCTAAGGCCGTTGCCCAAGGGTTGCAAAGTTTGGAAGGTCTTTTGCCTCATGCCATCCACATATCTCAAGGAAAAAATCACGGAGGAAGTCATGTCCATGATCGCTTATCGTGAAGCCATTTTGAAAATTCAAGAGGCGGCACAAAAACGACCTCTTCAAGAGGAAAGAGTTCCGTTGTTGATGGGAGTGGGGCGAACTCTTACCGAAGATCTCTTTTCTTCTGAAAATCTTCCCGCAAAAGACAATTCAGCGATGGATGGGTTTGTCGTTAGATCCGAAGAGACCTTGACGGCCACCCCAGAGAAACCCTGTCTCTTCCCCGTTTTGGGATATATCGCGGCGGGGGATGCTTTCGTTCAAAGAGACGACTTGGAGGGAGGAGTGTACGGAATCATGACCGGAGCTCTATTGCCAGAGAGAGACTTCGATGCGGTTGTTAAGGTCGAAGATGTTGAGGTCTTTTTTGATGGAGGGATGTCATTTATTTGCGTAAAAGCCCCGGTTTCTAAAGGAAATAATGTGCGCCCCCAAGGTTCTGATTTTTTAAAGGGTGCGCCAATCTTAAAGCGCGGTCACCTCCTGCGCCATGAAGACGTCATGGCCTTAGCATCTTTGGGCTACAGCGAAGTTTGTGTATTTAAAAAGTTAAAAGTCGGGGTCATCTCAACAGGGAAAGAAGTGGTGCCTTATGCTACGGCGATGGTCACCCCGCAGCAGGTGCGGAACTCTTCAGCGCCCTTTCTACAATCTTATTTTTCGTCCCTAGGTTGTGACGTTAATATCTTTGAGCAAAATGAGGACAGCCCTCAAAAGTTTCATCAGAAGTTTCAAGAGCTGCTCATGAACAACTATGACGTTCTTCTTACAACAGGTGGTGTCTCAATGGGAAATTGGGATTATGTGACCGACGCTTTGAGTGAATTGGGTGTCAGGACCGAATTTCATAAAGTTGCAATCAGACCTGGAAAGCCTTTGTTGTTTGGAGTGCATGAAGAAACGGGGACAGCGGTTTTTGGTCTACCCGGAAATCCTGTTTCCACGGCGGTCGGTGCAAGTTTTTTCGTAACCCCCTATTTGAAAACTCTTCGCGGGGAATCGACTCAACGAGCTCTTAATATCCCCTGCAGTCACGCCATCAAAAAGCCTCAAGGACTGCGGTGCTTTTTTAAGGCGCGCATCGAATGTGACAACGGTGTTTCTCGCGTAAGAATTCTTCCGGGCCAAGGGAGCTATATGCTGCATTCTTTGTTGGAGGCCAACTGCTGGGCGGTTCTTCCTGAAGAGGGAGATTTTTTGGAAGAGGGAGCAGCCATTGAGGTTCACCCTTGGGGAGGACGAGATTTATGAAGATTGATATAAAGCTCTTTGGTCAAGCCAAGGACTACTTTCCCACTTCGCATTTTCAAATGGTGAGTGAAAAGGAGTCCCTCACGGTTGCCGAAATTAAAATGCAGTTGATCAGCCAAGCATTACAGCCCGAAAAATCGCGAGCTCTTATTGAGGACTCCGCGTTGGCTACGGAAGTTCGAGTCTTACAAAACCATGAACAAATAACCTCCGGCGGAGTGATATTTGTTCTGCCACCTGTTTGCGGAGGCTAAAAGTGGGATTTATTCACTGTGAAATCACTCACGATGTTTTATCGCCAGCGAAAAGCTGGGACCTTCTTCAAAACAACACTCAAGGCGCTATCATTTGGTTTTTAGGAAATGTCCGAGATCATAATGAGGGGCAGAAGGTCACGGCGATTACTTACGAAGGGATTTCCGTCTTAGGGGAAAACACTCTAAAAATAATCTGTGAGGAGTGCCATGATAAATGGGGACCGGATTTAGACTTTGTGGTCGTCCATCGTGTGGGCACGCTGTTGGTAGGTGAAACAAGCATTATAATCGGAGTCGCTTCTCCTCATCGCGCGGCTGCTTATGAGTCGTCTCGTTACATCATTGAACAAATAAAATTGCGTCTTCCTATTTGGAAGAAAGAACACTACGCCAGCGGCAAAGAGGCCTGGCTCAGGGGAAACTCTTTAAATGGATAAGGTGAAGGCTTTGGTTTTAGCAGGTGGAAAATCGTCGCGCATGGGGCGGGATAAGGCCTTGCTGCATTACCGAGGTCAGAGGTTGATCGATGTGATGATTGATCTTCTTGAGTCTCTAGTCGGGGATGGCTCGCGGGTTTTAGTCAGTGGCAATGTGGCTGGATATTTGTGTGTACCTGATGAACATCCGGAACAAGGCCCCTTGGAAGGTCTTCGTTGCGCCCTCCCAGAGATTGAGAATGGGGAAGTTTTGTTGGTCGTGCCGGTGGATATGCCTCTTCTGACCAAGGCTTGCTTGGAAGAACTGCTGCGAGACACCTGCCAGATGAAAGATTTTATTCGTTTTTCTGATTCGGAACTTCCTTGTATTTTCGCTGTCTCTGCAAAATTGCGCGAAGTCCTTTACGGTGTTTCGAACCTTCAAAAAAGCCAAAGGTCCTTTCGGCATCTTTTTCTTCAACTCGAAGGTGAAAGCCGAACGTGCTCAAATCCAAAAGTACTTTGTAATACCAATACCCCCGAAGAGTGGGAGGAGGTTTTAAATGAATCTAAGATTGGAAAGTAAAGATATTCGTATTCGCTTGAGCGAGCGAGAGTGGAGTGCCTTGAATGAGTACAGGCAGCTTCAGCAAAAATTTGATTTAGGTTTAAAACAAGATCTCGCAGTGACACTGCGTCTTTCAGATCACAATGAGTATGGCGCCGAGGATTTTCAAGTTTATATTTTTTTGGATCAAGCGGCGCTACAAAAGCCTTTGCGTAAGAAAGACCCCTATTGGATTTATGTAAATGAAACAGGAGTTCAACTTAGTTTGGATGTGGATATTATTCCCGAGGAGAGACGATAATGGAAAGTCGTTACTTAAGACAGATTGTTCTTCCTGAAGTGGGCGAGGCGGGGCAAAAAGCGTTGTCGCAGGCCAAGGTCTTAGTTGTCGGGGCTGGCGGCCTGGGGAGTCCGTGCCTTCAATATCTAACGGCGGCCGGGGTGGGAACAATCGGAATCGTTGATGATGATGTTGTGGATATTAGCAATCTGCAAAGACAGGTCTTATTTTCAACCAATGACCTGGGTAAAGCCAAGGCCCCGATCGCGGGAACGACGTTGGGCGCTTTGAATCCTCATGTTAAGTTTCAGATTTTTCAAGAACGCCTGACTTCGGAAAATGCCTTAGAGATTTGCTCTTCCTTCGACATTGTTGTGGATGGCACCGATAACTTTAATACCAAGTTTTTATTGAATGATGTTTCTTTGATTCTAAGAAAGCCATTGGTCTATGGATCTATCAGTCGTTTTGAAGGGCAGGTTGGGATTTTTGATGGACAAAATGGCCCGTGCTATCGATGTCTGCATCCCGAACCACCACGATCGCAGATTGGAAATTGCGCCGAGCAAGGTGTTTTTGGTGCTGTGCCCGGAGTCGTCGGCTCCGTGCAAGCTCTCGAAGTTTTAAAATGGATTCTGTTTCAAAAGAATGGGCAAGAAGACGTTAAGCCTCTGATTGGTAAAATTTGGTGTGCCGATTTTAAGACCATGCACTTT
>JAHRXB010000155.1 GCA_019104905.1 Bdellovibrio sp. | reverse complement strand
GGATATGTTTCCCTACCCTTCGGGATCGGGGCTGCACATCGGCCACATGGCGTCCTACACTCCTGGAGACATTGTCTCTCGCTACAAGCGCGTGAATGGTTTTAACGTTCTTCATCCCATGGGTTACGACGCTTTTGGTTTACCCGCAGAACAATTCGCTATTCAAACGGGAATTCACCCCGCGATCACCACCCAAAAAGCGATCGAAAGCTTTCGCAAAACATTGCAGTCTTTTGGGTTTAGCTTTGATTGGAGCCGTGAAATCTCCACATGTGAACCGAACTACTACAAATGGACCCAATTTATCTTCTTGAAGCTCTATGAGCGCGGTCTTGCTTACCAAAAAGAAGTCCCCGTGAACTGGTGCCCGGCCCTTAAGACGGTTCTAGCAAACGACGAAGTCATTGATGGAAAATCCGAGCGCGGCGGTCATCCAGTCATTCGTGTTCCCATGAAACAGTGGATGCTGAAGATCACAGACTATGCAGAGCGCTTGTTAAATGATCTCGACAAAGTCGATTGGCCCGAAAGAACCAAAGAAGCACAAAGAAACTGGATCGGAAAAAGCGAAGGGGCTCGTGTCACTTTCAAAGTGGCGGGAAATTCCGATAGCTTTGAGGTTTTCACCACTCGTCCTGATACGTTGTTCGGCGTCACTTTCATGGTGATGGCACCCGAACACCCTTTGGTTAAAAAAATCACTTCTCAGCCCCAGCACTCGGCGGTGGAAGAGTATATTTTTGAAACGTCGAAAAAATCCGAAGTGGATCGCAAAGCCACCACCGAAAAGACCGGCGTCTTTACCGGTGCCCACGCCCTTCACCCGATCACCGGGGATAAAATTGAAATCTGGATTGCCGACTATGTTTTGATGGATTACGGCACCGGAGCCATCATGGCCGTTCCGGGGCACGACTCTCGCGATTTCGAATTCGCGACGAAGTTTAACATCCCTATTAAACGCGTCCTAGAAGGGGGCGAGGCTCTTCCTTTTGAAGGTGACGGAACTTTAATCAATTCTGATTTCCTCAATGGTCTTTCCAAAGCTGATGCCATCAAAAAAATGCTGGCTCACCTAGAAGCACAAAAATTAGGTGTGCGCGAAGTTCAATACAAACTGCGCGACTGGTTGTTTAGCCGTCAGCGCTATTGGGGCGAACCGTTCCCGATCGTGCACTTTGCCGACGGATCCCGTGGTGTGCCCGTCAACGAACTTCCCGTGGTTCTTCCCGAAGTCGCGGACTATGAACCGGCAGATACTGGCGAAGCTCCTTTGGCTCGTAATGCCGAATGGGTTCACTACAAATCCCAAGAGGGCAAAGAGGGCCGCCGTGAAACTGACACAATGCCTGGAGCCGCAGGATCTTCTTGGTATTTCTTGAGATACATTGATCCTCACAATGACCAGGCCCCCTTCAGCCCTGAAGCTGAAAAATATTGGATGCCGGTGGACCTCTATGTCGGTGGTCCTGAGCACACAGTAGGGCATTTGCTTTACTCTCGCTTCTGGATGAAGGTTCTTTTTGACTGTGGACTTGTCACTCACGATGAGCCGTTTAAGAAATTGGCCCACCAAGGGATGATCTTGGGACCCGATGGCGAAAAGATGTCGAAATCCCGAGGCAATGTGATCTCCCCTGAGGATATTGCAAAATCCCATGGCGCCGACGCTCTTAGAACCTTTATCAGCTTTATGGGGCCCGTGGATAAAGACAAACCTTGGGCGCCGACGGGAATTGACGGGGTGAAGCGCTTCTTGGATCGCATTTCCCGACTGATCGTCACCGACGAGGGACAGTATGTCGCGACTCAGGCTGCCGCCCCCGAAGACATTAAGAAATTAGTTCACAAAACGATTAAAAAAGTCACAGAGGACATCGAGTCGATGAGCTTTAATACAGCCATTAGTGCCATGATGATTCTCGTCAACGAGCTTTACCGAGCCGAATGCCGCTCGGAAGAGGCCTTAAAACCCCTGGTTCAAATCCTAGCTCCTTTTGCTCCCCACTTAGCTGAAGAATTGTGGGAAAAAATGGGCGGAGAGGGACTTTGCTCTTTGGCTCCATGGCCAAAATATGATAGTACCCTCGTCGCTGATGACACTGTAACAATCGGCGTGCAGGTGAATGGAAAAATGCGCGGCACGATCGAAATTGGGGCCAATGCTTCTGAAGAAGAGGCTCTGGCGGCGGCGAAAGCCGTTTCCACGGTTTCCTCAGTTTTGGACGGAAAGAATCCCGACAAGGTGATTTATAAAGCCGGAAGAATTTTGAATTTGATCGTTAAATAATTGGGTTCTTTTACCGAAAAGGACCCCGAACAAAGAACTAGGGGTCCTTCACCGGGACCCTAACTAAAAAGGGTTGCTCAAAAAGGTTCAGCCAGAAAGCGCAGAGCCTTTTTTCAACAACCTGGAGTGAGGGCCAAAAGAGATGTCTAATTGGAGTCCTGAAAAGAGCGCCGAGCTGTACGGGATCAACAACTGGGGCAACGGTTATTTCAGAATCAACGGAGCCGGCAATGTCTCTGTCACTCCCATGGGAGCCAACGGTCCCTCCGTGGATTTGTTTGAGCTGACTCAGGATCTTTTGGACCGCGGTATTCGCGTCCCCATCATGATCCGCTTCCCTGAAATCATTAAATCTCGCGTAGAACTTCTAAACGGCTGCTTCCAAAAAGCCTTCGCCGATCATGGTTATAAAGGCCAGTACTGCGGAGTTTATCCGATTAAGGTGAACCAGCAACGCCACCTTGTCCAAGAACTCGTAAAATACGGAAAAGGTTTCCGCATGGGCCTTGAGTGCGGTTCAAAGCCAGAACTTCTTGTGGTTTTGGCTTTGATGAACACCGAAAACGCCCTCATCATTTGCAATGGTTTTAAGGATGCCGAATACATCGAGACGGCCATTTTATCTCAGAAGCTGGGACGAAATACCATCATCGTGGTAGATCGCAAGGAAGAGCTTAAAATGATCATCGATGCGGCGAAGAAGTTTAACGCTCGCCCTAAGATCGGCTTCCGCGCAAAACTCAACACCCAAGGCGCCGGCAAATGGGTGGACTCTTCAGGAGCCCGCTCGAAGTTCGGCCTCACCGCCGTTGAAATCGTCGAAGGCGTCGAAGTTCTTAAAAAGGAAGGCATGTTGGATTGCCTTGAACTTCTTCACTACCACATTGGCTCTCAAGTTCCTGCCATCCAAAGCATTAAGTCCTCTTTGAAAGAGGGCGCACGCTTTTACACAGAGCTTTACAAAATGGGTGCGGGCCTTAAATACATCGACGTCGGTGGCGGACTTGGAATCGATTACGATGGCTCCGGCCACTCTGACAGCTCGGTGAACTATTCTGAGCAAGAATACGCCAACGACATCGTGTCTGTCTTGCAAACCCTTTGTGACGAAAAAGAAATTCCTCATCCAAACATCGTGACAGAGTCTGGCCGCTTTTTGGTGGCCCATCACTCGGTCCTTGTTTTTAACGTCATGGGCGTGAACGACCTTCACCGCCATGAACCACCTCGTCCTGCATCGAAGACAGATCCTTCGATCATGCAAGACATGCAGTACATCTATGAAAAGGTGAATAAGGATAACATCAACGAATGTTTCAACGACCTTGAACAAGCCAAGCAAGAAACCTTGCAGCTTTTCACCTATGGCGTATTGACTCTTGAACAACGCGCTTGGTGTGAAAGCATGTACTTCGCGATCGCCACAAAGATGGTGAAACTTGCCAAGACCGTGGCCGACACCGAAGACATCATTGCCGCTCTTTCTAAAGAACTCTGCGACACCTATTTCTCGAACTTCTCGGTGTTCCAGTCCGTTCCCGACTCTTGGGCCGTTGGACAGCTTTTCCCGCTGATTCCTATTCATCGTTTGGGTGAAGAGCCCACTCGCGAAGCGACCTTGGCGGATTTGACTTGCGACTCGGATGGCGTGATTGAAAAATTCATCGATACCGAGTCCGGCGAACCTAAAGAGACCGTGCGTTTGCACCAATTTACAGATGGTCAGCAGTACTATCTAGGTGTGTTCCTAACGGGAGCCTACCAAGAGATTCTTGGAGACTTGCACAACCTCTTCGGCGACACCGATGCGGTTCACATTTCTTTGAACGGCGTGGGTTATACAATCGATCACTACGTCCCCGGCGACACTGTAACGGAAGTTCTTTCTTACGTTCAGTACGGTCGCTCTGAGATGGTCGACAATGTTCGCCAAGCCACAGAGGAAAGTATCCAAAAGGGCACAATCACAAAACAAGAAGCCAAACTTCTGATCAAACATTACGAAGAAGGCCTCTCTGGCTACACTTACCTCGAAGAGGCTGAGTAGAAGGTACCGGCATTTCTCGGACACATTCAAAAGTGATCAAAAAAAAGAGGCTCCCAGATGGGGGCCTCTTTGCTTTATATCGAATTATGCCGAGATTAAAACAAGTCTATAAGCAAATACCTACATCTTGGCGTCGAAGGCGTCGCGGACGGCGATACCGATGTTGATCAAAAGGATCAAGGTGATGAAAAGAGCCGTCAACGGTCCCCACACCAACCACTCAGCAATGGTAAACCACTTCTGAGCTTGTGCCATAAGTTCTCCCCAGGAAGGAGTCGGAGGCGTCAAACCAAGGCCCAAATAATCAAGCATGGAAAGAGTGTACACGTTTCCAGAGATTACAAAGGGAGAGAACGTAATGATCGGAGTCAAACCATTCGGAAGAATGTGTTTTGAGATGATTCTTTTGTGATCAGCCCCAATGGCTTTCGCCGCCTCAACATATTCACGCTTACGCAAAGATAAGAACTGCGCGCGCATGTAAGCCGAAATTCCCGTCCACGCAAAACACGCATAAAACGCAACCAGCATGGGTAAAGACGGGGTAAAGATCGAAATCATCGTGATCAAGACGAACATGATCGGAGTACTTTCCACGATCTCCACAATACGCTGACCAATAAGATCCGTCTTACCGCCCAAGTATCCCATCAAAGAACCAAGGGTAATACCAATCAAATAAGCCAAAATCCAAGCACCGATCGCAAACAACATTGTATAGCGGAAACCATACAACAGACGAGTCATCACATCCCGCCCACTTTCATCCGTCCCAATCCAATTTTGCTTGGTTGGAGGCGACGGATAAGTCTCGACGGTTTTATTGCTTTCGTAAGCATCCCACTGAATGATTGGCCATACAGCCCAGTCATTCTCTCCAAGCTCTAGACTGCGGTAGTCCATGACGTAGATATCTTCACGGCCAAAATCCGTCGGGTGATAGTCTTTAACCAGAGGGAAATACAATTTCCCCTGATAACTTAAAATGTGGGGATGATTGTTCGCCCAAAGCTCTGCCGTGAAGCTGAAAAAAAACATAACAACAAGAACCCATACAGAGATAACCGCAACACGGTCTCTCTTAAAGCGCTTGTAGCGCTTAAGCGTAAGTTCATTCTTAATAAGATATTTTTGAATTGGATCCATCATTTGAAGTCAATCCTTGGATCGATAAGAACGTAAATGATATCGCTGAAAATACGACCCATCATCAAAAGCATTGAAGAGATGAAGGTCAACCCCATGATCACGTTATAGTCACGAGACAATACGGATTGATATCCCAAAAGGCCGATACCATCCAGATTGAACATCTGCTCAATAATCAGAGATCCCGCAAGGAAGGCACCAAAGAAGCCGCCCAGGCCCGTCGCAATCGGAATAAGTGCATTTCGAAGGGCGTGTTTAAAGATGACAACTTTTTCAGACAAACCCTTAGCACGTGCCGTACGAACATAGTCCGACTTTACAACGTCCAACATCGAGTTTCTCATAAGAACAGAAAGCTCAGTGAACCCACCGATCATGTAACAGATCAAAGGCAGAACAAAGTGGTGCAAACGATCCGTGATTTTTCCCCAGGTCGTAAAAGATTCGTAGTCATCAGACTGCAAACCGCCCAAGGGGAACAAATTCAGCTTACCCGCCAAAACCACAATCAAGAAAATACCTAAAATCAGTGGTGGGATCGAATACGTGAAATTCAGAATTAAAGTGGTGATACGGTCAAAACCCGACCCCGCTTTGATTGCCTTTCTCACGCCGAGAGGAATACAAACAATGTATGTGAGGATCAAAGACGCAATACCAAATTGCAAAGAAACCGGGAACTTACTCTTGATCACATCAATCACAGGTTCTTGGTAAGTGAAGCTTTCGCCAAAATCCAAGCGGCTGAGATTTTTTAACCAAATGAAATAACGCTCATGAATGGGCTTATCGAAGCCATATTGCTTCTTAAGAGCTTCAATAACCTCTTCGTTCACCGACGTGTCACCACGACTGTTGACGCTAGCAGCTCCTCCGCCGCCCCCGCCACCGCCAGCCGCACCAAAGCGGATGGCTTGCAGCTTTTGCTCAATGGGGCTTCCAGGAGCTAAGTTAATTAGCACAAAGGTAACGAGTGTGATCCCGAAGAATGTCGGGATCATCAACAGCAATCGGCGAATCAGGTAGATGATCAAAGCCCTACTCCCAAACTTACATCAGACGGATTAACGAAAAAGAGGAGAAGCCTATTGAGGCTTCATCCACCAGTAGTCTGTACCAATTTCGTACTTAAATGTCTCGCCAGGAGTGCCTATGCGTGAAGAATTTGCATAGAACACAAACTTATCGTTGAACAAGAAAGCGTAGGGAGCATCTTCAGCGATCTTCTTGTAAACTTCCTTCAACTTAACAACACGTTTTGCTTTGTTTGGCTCAACGCGAGCTTCGTCGATCAACTTATCAACTTCAGGGTTTTTGTACGCGATGAAGTTAGATCCACCAGGAACCGCACCTGAAGAGTGCCAGATTTGCTTAGGATCTGGCTCTACAGAACCACCGCCCCAAGCCATCGTCACAGCATCAAAGTTTCCTTCATCAACCAACTTCAAGAATGAGTTCCACTCAAGATATTTCAATTCCATGTCGATGCCCGCTTTTTTGAGGTCTTCGCGGTACAAAGTCCAGTATTTCTCAACATCTTTATTTGGGTAGATCAATGTGAACTTAAATTCAGATTTCTTACCGTTCACGGTTTTCTCAAGAACACCGTTTTTATCGAGGTCAGTCCAGCCAGCTTTAGACAATAACTCTTGAGCTTTCTTCGGATTGAACTCAATCGCTTTGTTGCCTGGATTGAACTCAGAACGGATGTAAACCGCACCGTTCGCCAAATCAGACATTCCATAACGGAACTTCTTATTCATCTCTTCACGATTCAGAAGGTGAGCCAAGGCGATACGAACGTTCTTGTCTTGGAAAAGCTCTTTACGGAAATTCCAACCTACGAAACCGTAAGATTTCGGAGCGCTGTTTTCAACTTTGTGTTTGATAACAGTTTTGCCCCAAGGAGCGCCTTCTGTTTTCTTCATGAAGGCTTCGATACGAAGATCGATATAGTCCAACTCACCTTTTTTAGCGCGCTCAAGTTGAACGTTCTCATCTTTGTAGAAACGCATTGTGATAGAGTCAAAGTTGTAAGTGCCCTTATAAACAGGGTCATTCACGCCCCACCATTTGTCGTTCTTTTTCAAAGTGATCAACTGACCACGATCAAATTTCGCCAAAGAGTAAGGACCAGAACAGATAAGCTGTCTGTTCATTTTTTTAGATTTTTCAACATCGCTGTAGATGTGTTTTGGGATCACAGTCAAAGTCGCCGCCGACTCGAAATTTTTGAAGTACATATCTTTTGCCGTGAACTTGATGGTATGAGCGTCAACAACCTCTGCCTTTGCCAAACCTTCGTAGTATGGACGAAGATGAGCGGCTTCATACTTAGGTTCAAAGATCGCATCAAAAGAGAACTTCACGTCTTCAGCTGTCACGGGTTTACCGTCATGGAAAACAGCGTTTTTACGAAGGAAGAAAGTAAATGTTTTGTTGTCTTTAGAAACTTCCCATTTCTCAGCCAAACGAGGCTTCCAATCGTAGGTCTCAGAGTCACGAGTCAACAAACCTTCGCAAACGTAATTTTGAACATCACGGCTGTAAGCGTCTGTGCTAGTGATGGGGTGAACTGTCGGTGGTTCTCCGCCCAAGTTAATAACGAAATTACCGCCTTTAGGTGCCGCTGCATTTGGTGCAGTTGCAAGAGCGGGAGCTGTCAAAGCTGAGCTCAAAAGTAGAGCTAGGAGACCCTTCATATTCATTGTGTTTCCTCCAAAGAATTTCGTAGGGAATTTAAGTAGTTCCCAAAGTGGGCTTAAAATGGGTTATGCGAGAAAAATAATCAAGTTATTGCTCGATTGACGCCGCGCTTAAATGTTATATACCCTAGTCATTCTTAAGGAGAAAATAATGTCGGAAAAGACGGTGAAATTCGATCCCACCACCACCATTTCTGCCGAGTTCGGAATCTTCGGCATTCCTATGACCGAGGAGGAGTCCAAGGTCGTTTTAGTCCCCGCCCCTTGGGAGGTCACTACCTCTTATGGCGAGGGCGCTTCGCGAGGCCCTCAGATCATTCGCCAAGCCAGTGAACAGATTGACCTTTTCGACATCGAGGTCGGCAAGGCTTATGAAGTCGGGTACTTTATGCGCGAGTTCCCTGAAGACCTCTGCAAAATGAACGATAAATACAAAAGTGTCGCCCAAGAATTGATCGAAATGCGAACAAACCTCAGCGAGGATGAGGCCAAGATGAACTCTCTGGCTTCCCAAGTAAACGAGGCCTGCGAAGAGATGACTCAATGGGTTTATGACCAATGTTCTGATGTCCTTAAAAAAGGGAAGCTTTTAGGCTTGGTCGGTGGAGACCACTCCACTCCTCTCGGGGCTATTCGGGCCGTGAGTGACCAATACAAGGGGGACTTTGGTGTTCTTCATATTGATGCCCACGCGGATCTTCGTAAAGCTTATCAGGGTTTTAAACAATCCCACGCCTCTATCATGTACAACGTGATGACGGATGCCAAGAAGCCCAAGAAGCTGGTTCAAGTGGGTATTCGTGATTTCTGTGAAGAAGAATATGACTTCAGCAATTCTCGCGAAGACATCCACACGTTTTATGATCTTGAACTGAAGCGCCGTCTTCTTAAAGGCGAAAGCTGGGAAAAAGTCTGCCAAGATATTACCAAAGAGTTGCCACAAAATGTTTACATCTCTTTTGATATCGACGGGCTTGATCCGGCGTTCTGCCCTCACACAGGAACTCCCGTCCCTGGCGGCTTAAGTGTTGATCAGGTTTTCTTCTTGTTCCGTGAAGTGCATAACTCTGGAAGAAAAATCATCGCATTTGATTTGAACGAAGTTTCGACAGGCGGATTGGAAGAGCACGAAGTGGAATGGGACGGCAACGTTGGTGCCCGGATTCTCTATAAAATGTGCGGTTGGTTGGTGAAAAGCCATGCTTAAGGTCTATGAATACGCTAAGTGCTCAACTTGCGTAAAGGCGCTTAAGTTCCTCGATGGAAAAAAGGTTCGCTATGAGAAACTGCCCATTGTGGAGAAAGCGCCCACACAGAAAGAGCTCAAAGAAATGCTGGCTGCCCTTAAAGAAAAGGGTGGCAACCTTAAACATCTCTTTAATACTTCCGGCGTGATGTATAAGGAAAT
>JAHRXB010000113.1 GCA_019104905.1 Bdellovibrio sp. | reverse complement strand
CGTTGCCAATTACAAAATGCCCGTTTTTACGAGGTCCCCAGGCGCCCCGGTATGCTCCTTATGTTTCAGCACCCACGTCGAAGCCAGTACGCCCCCGATGTGTCGTTGAACTTATCTTTTTCATTGTCGCCGATTTACCGGCAAAATGAAAATCGTTTATCCTTCCCGATAACACACCTCACATTCAATAATTAAATTTTTCGTGACGCAGTACTTTGGTCTTGCCACTATTGCACCACCTTAACGAGATCCTGACGTGAGCAAGCGACAATTTACGCCAAAAGCACGAGATATCCACCATTTATAGGCCTATTCCACAGAGTTATCCACAGACATGCTTAAAAAATGGGGCAAAAATGACACTGAAATTTAAGAATCTTAAATTTATATGAAAGGCTGTCACGTTTATGACAGCCCATATATTGTGCAAATTTAACGGAAAAGATCTGCTGCAGAGGCCGCTGTTGCTGCCAAAGAGCTCACATTTGAACGGGAATTATCTTTTGCAGGTTGAGCTTCCGAAGCCGGAACAGCCACTGCTTCTGCCGGGGCCGCCACCACGGGCGCTGGCGTTTCCACCATCACAGGCTCTGCCTTCACATCCAAAGACGGCTTAATCACCGTCGCTTTTTGAAGCCCCTCAACTGCATTCGTCACAGGGAAAAGTTGGATGTTGAGTTGATACACTCTCTCCCCTTTTTCCTTCATGCGCGCAATTGAGTTGTCCTTATGAAGGGCCTTTCTCATCTGACGAAGTTTGAATTTAATTTCTTCAAACTCGGACTTCGTTAAAGACAAAGTCAACGTCCCGAACTCGCGATCCGTCGGCTGATCTTGATACAAAGACTCTAGACCCAAGTACATCAACTGGGACTGAAGTTTTCTAACCAACGCCACAGGAATTTCTTCTGGAGACTCAATCAAACTGCGGTTCTTCTTAAGCTCTCCAGTCACTTCATCGCGACGAAGCTCACCGGAGCTGATCAACGTCGTCAACGCATTTTCAATTTCATCTTCAGAGGCTTTACCACGCAAAAGGGTCTTCAAAGCCGTCGTATCAAAAGACACGCCCTCTTGATCCACCATTGCATAAATGATCCACGCCACCCAGTTCGGAACCTTTTCCCACGTCTTACGATCAATCTCGCCGGACTTCAGTTTGCCGGCCACGCGGTGTTCGCTGAGTTTTTTTAGATACATATTTCTTTCAGCCGGATCCATCGCTTGCGTGAAATGCACAAGCAAGCGGAACTCGTCTGTTTGGTCCTTCATGAAACCCAAAGCCTTGCCGAACTTGCCAATCATATCGTCAGAAAGATTTCTTTTTCCTTCGATGATCATCTTCAGATAGTTGGGAGATTTAATATTCGCCGCTGCCGAAAAAACTGCGTAGTTATAAACTCGCAAAGAGCCCTTCGAAGACTTACGCTTAAACTGATAGAAATCCGCCAAGAACTGGCGATAGTTCATATAATCAGAAAGTACGGGCGCATTCACCGAACCCATTGAAATTTCTTTGCCTTTGCCAAACTCATGATGATTGTTTTGCATAGAAATCAGATCTCCTTGTACCCAGATAGTTCACCTGATTTAAATCTTCAAAACAAGCGTATTTGTGTGCAAAGACCCTTACCTTACTGCAAGGCATAAAAAAAGGACCCCCAAATTGAGAGTCCTTTTTAAGAATCGAGTTTTAAAAAGTCGATCGGTCTTAGCGAGATAGACGCAAAGTCACTCCGCGAATATCCAAGTCACCGCGAGTGTAAAGCACGATGCTATCAGCACCCTGACCAAGCACGGCATTTTGTGGGTAAACAGAGTTCATGGGTCTATAACGATCCACTTGCAACGAAGGACCTTGGTTGAAACCGTTGATCACAACATCAATCAAAGCGGTATTGAAAACCGGAGTCGCCTCAATGTCGATGGCTATGATACGCATTCCGCGGTAACGGTACATATCGATGTATTGAGTGAGGTCTAAACGATCATTCCCGTACATGCGACGAGACACGTAAAGCGGCACGGTCTGCTCACGACCAGGGCGATCCGGGCGACCAGGTCCCCAGCCTCCACCATTTTCACGCAAGTTGATGGTGATTGAATCTACGAACGCCATGCCTCGCACACCTAATTGCAACGTGCGAATGTCTTGCCCCAAAACCGCCCCAAAACGAGGGCGCAAGATCAAACGACCTTGAGGAGAATAAGCACTTTCCTCCAAACGACCATCCGTCAACAATGATACTTCCGCACGAGGTCCACTGCCGCGAATATCGACAACGACGGACTCGACCGTGAAGCCCCGATAGTTCTGACCAATGCCTGCCAACTGACGAAGCTCTAAGGTTTCGTCGACGACACGGCGGTTGATGTAGATGACTTTTTGTTCTTGTCGACCGTAGCCATTTCCAAAGTCATCGCGGCCAGGGCCAGGATAACCGGGCTGGTAACCATCATCACCGGGATAGGGCGCTGGCCTGGGCACAGGCGCTGGTGGTGGCGGATTGCCAGGAACAATGTAAGCCCCCGCTGAATTTGAAATCAAAGTAATCGCAGCAAATGCCATTAATAGAGTGTTTTTTAGAGTCATTCTGTCCCCCAAAGGTAATTCTAACTTCCCCACCCTCCCCTAAAGCAACCCTTATACCAACATTTTTAGAGGTCAGAACGACACCGCAAGGACCCTTTTAAAATAAAAAAGGGATCGTGGCTTGGAGGTTCCACGATCCCGAGAGCTTTAAAGACTCTATTTTAAGGACTATTTCAAATTATCGTCAGTCAAATCAACCAGAGGTTTGATTTTTCTCATGAAGGTCACGGCAAACTGATCTTGAGCAAAGTTCGCGCGCTTTCTCATTTTCAAAGCAATACGAACTTGTCCCAAACCGTTGTTGGCGATCATGCGCGCATCTCCAATCCAGTTCGCATAGTTCAACTTCGTATTTTGCAAAGAGATCAAATCCAAAGTGTCTTCTTGGTCTTTAGCAATACGAGACAAAGTGATGTTCACACCTGTTCCCGCTTCAGGAGCCAACAAAGGTCCCGCAAAAGCCAACAGTTCGTTATTTGCGCCCTTCATAGAAAGAGTCACTCCAGAACGACCGTTGACAACTTCCCAAGAACTCATACGAACCGATTTGATTTTGTTATCCGTATTCAAGCGTTGAATTGTGCTGATCGCAAACTCACGCATGATCAAATACTCACGAGTGTCAGAGTACTGGCCAGGAAGATGGAAGTAGATATCCGCCGCAGAACTTCTGAAAACCAAGTTCAAAATCGCACTGGATCCAGTCGCGCCAATTTTAAGTCTTACGAAAGTGGTTTCACAACCGCCATCAAGATCCACACATTTCAAAGTTCCATCCAAGGGACGAGTTCCTGTCGTGATTTCTCCGTTCCCGGCACGTACAGATCTTAAAGGAGATGCGACCCCTTCACCCACGGCACCCGCGACATTATAAACCTTCACGTCACGGCCTTCTTGAACTTTTAAAGTCACGATCGCATCATTCGTCAAACCGTCAATCGTCATCTTTGCAGACAACACAGAAGAAGCCGCCTCAAGGTTTAAACGACGAGTTCCCGCATCGACTTTTTCATTACGAGCACGAAGGAAGTTTAATAGTTCATCTGTCGAAGACGATGTATAGACAAGACCATCGGATGTCACACCACCCGTCATACGCTTCGTCAAATTATCTCGCGTCGAATTGCCGACGTCGTTTGTGCGATAATCCGGAGGCAAAGGATTTGTTCCCAACGCTGGAGCCGGGCGCGTATCCACAACGGGAGGCGTAGAGGGTTTTACAGGCTCCACTGGTTTTGCCGGCGCTGGAGGAGCCGGAGGAGGAGTTGTTTGCGAACCCTGCTTAGGAGTTTCTGTTTTAGTTCCGCCACTTTGCTTTGGAGGAGCCGGTTGTTTTTTGGGCTCAGGAATAGGCTCTGGGAGTGGTGGCTGATAGTCATCCGTGCCCGGAGAATTTGGATTGGGAAGTCCTCCGCCAATTTGTCCATTGGTATTATCTGTCTGAGTGCCCGACTTTTGAGTAGTTTGGTCTGCCGTTTGTTCGGCTTTCGATTCAGGCGGGGGAGCAATAAGATCTTTTTTCTTGCCGCACGCCGTGAGACTGAGCGAAGCCAATAAAGCGGCCGTGATCACAGTGTGCTTATGAAGCATTGGTAACATGAAAAACCTCCAAGTATTCTGTCGCTGGACCATTAAGCAAGCCTTGGGCCAGATTTCGTCACCCCTCATCAGGCCTTGTATTGCAATAGGGTTACGTTTTAGACTCTGGTTTGGAAGGAATTACATGCCTGTACAACAATTCGGCGAGCTCATCAGCGACCCACAAAAACTCACAAGACATCTTATTAAAGTTATTATTTCGTCGTTCGTCCTTGCTGTTTTGGCGATGTATTTTTTCGATCAAAGTTTGTCGGGATATTTTGCAGTTCCCGAGGTCACCGCCCGCTATCGAGCGACCGCTCGCATCCTTACGGACATTGGACTTTCTGAGTACTATTTTGTTTTGGCGCTTCTGACTTGGGCCGTGACCAAGTGGATCGCCCCTCGCATCTCAGCACTTCGCAAATACCCCGAAAAAATTGAGTTCTTCCGCCGTTGGGGACTGAACTTCTTTGTGGCTCTTTTATTGTCAGGCGTGATCACTCATTTGATTAAGTTTTCCGTGGGACGACAACGGCCCCACAAAACCCCCGATTTTGATCCCTATGTCTTCACTCCATTTACGACGCATTGGCATTGGCATTCGTTTTCGTCGGGGCACTCACAGGTCATCTTCACAGCAGCGACGATGATGAGTATTGCCTTCCCCAAGATGCGCTGGTTCTGGATTCCTTTTGCGGCTTTGATTTGCCTGACCCGCGTGGTGGTTCATGATCACTTCTTAAGTGATATCATCTTTGGAGCTTGTGTGGGCTATGTGGGAAGTCTCTTGGCCATGACCTGGATGCGCGCAAAAACCGAAAACGGTCTTTACTAATTTTGCTCTGATAAAAACTCGACCAGATATTGGGACTCTTTGAGGGACTTCATGGTCTCTTTGTAGTTCCCAATATGCTTTTCCACCAAAGACCAAAACCGCTCAGAATGATTCATATGCTCCAGATGAGCCAACTCGTGAACAATCACGTAGTCGATGATTTCCGGCCTAAAAACAATCAAACGCCAGTTCAAGTTGATAATCTTTTTAGAGGAACAACTTCCCCATCGAGTCCGTTGTTCGCGAAATTTCACTTGCGACGGGCGAAGGCCCATTTGTTCAGACCAAAAACGCAGGCGCTCACTCAAAAGGTTGACGGCCTCGCGCTTATAAAAATGTCGTATTTCTTTTAAAGCCGTCGGGTGTTCCGCAATAAGAGAGTTCGCACTCCATTCGTTACGAGGAATGTGCAACAAAAGATGCTCCTCCGTCAGCGAAATAAACGGTTTTTTATTCAGAGTAATGACCACCTTGAGCTTCCGCTCAATCCCCAAAAACGGAAAAACTTCGTAGGCCTTGATTTTCTTTTCAGGAAACTTTTCGGCAATTAAAGAAAACTTTTCGAAATTCTTTTCAATCCAATCCTTTTTGGACATCAAAAAATCCACAATCACTTTTTGCGTGGTACTTTTAGAGGCCAAAACCTTGATTGGCTTATTCGGGTAAAGATAAATAGAAACCGAACGACGAAAAGACCGTCGGTGCACCTCTACAGACCACTTCGCAAAGAGAAAGGTTTCTTTACCACTCATCAAGTCAGAGAATGACTTAACCCCCAATCAGTGGCAAGGTCTCCAGAAGGTACGCCGTACCTTTTTGCATTGCAGGGCGGCTTAAGAGGAAAATGGATAAAAGCTCTTCTTTTTACAGTCTTGATCCCGAGAAGGTTCTGCAAGCCGCAGAACATGCCGGGCTTTTTCCGACCGGAGAGTTCACTCAGCTTAACTCCTATGAAAATCGCGTCTTTGATATCAAACTTGAAGAGCCCCTCGGAGACGGCACTTTAAATCGCAATGTGATCGCCAAGTTCTACCGCCCACATCGCTGGAGCAAAGAAGCTATTCTTGAAGAACACGAATTTCTTTTGTCTCTCAAAGCCGATGGCATTCCTGCCGTGGCCCCTCTTTTTCAAGGGCATGATACTACTGTTGCTGAAGTCGACGGAATGTTTGTTGCTTTCTTTCCCAAGGTTCTAGGGCGAATGCCGCAGGAGTTTTTAGAGGGAGATCTGAAAAAGGTCGGCCGTCTGATGGCACAGGTTCATAACATTGGCGCAAAAAAAAGAGCTCCTCATCGACCCGTCCTGGATACCTCTTACTATGGAGGATGGCATACGCTGGATTTCCTGCAGAACTGGATCACGCCTGAACTGCGTGAACGTTATACGATCGCCGCTGAGGATATTCTCTTTGCCATTGATGACACCTTCGATCCTTCTGAATTCATCCGCATTCACGGCGATTGCCATAAGGGGAATCTCCTAAATAACGGCCAAGAGTTTTTCTTGGTAGACTTCGATGATTTTGTAAATGGCCCGGTCATTCAAGATTTCTGGATGCTTCTTTCTGGCGACGAAGATCGACTGGATGAAGAAAAATTCGAAATCATCGAGGGCTACGAGGAGTTGCGCGAATTCCCAGATCATCAGTGGTCATGGATTCCTTTACTTCGCGGTCTCAGAATTATTTCTTACGCTGGCTGGATTGCCAAACGCTGGGAAGATCCTAGTTTCCCACGGCTATTTCCAGAGTTTAATACTTTCAGATATTGGGCCGAAGAGGTTGAAGCCCTCGAAAAGATCTCTTGGCAAATTCAATCCTAGTTTAACACCACGGCGGATTTCCGCGCGACCGTGCCCCTTTTCTAAAAAACCATTCATAGATCTGACTGAGCTTACGAAACGTTAGAGCCGAGTCCCTTAGATTCGGCGGCTATCGTCGTTTCCGTCACTCATTATCATCCAAAAATTTTTAATGCTTAAGTCAAAGACCGCAACCATCTAGTTCGGCGAAATCCCTTATTCATCCACTAAAGTGCAAAGTGAAACGCAGTGTTGATCTTAAATTTCCTTAAAAATAGTATTTGAAATATTCATATATTTCATTTTATTATCATTATTAATGAGTTTACTCAGCCCTTCCCTTGAAGCTTTCTGGGCCGTTGTTCAAAAAGGCACGGTCCTGGAAGCCGCTAAAATGATTGATCTCACCCAGACTGGGGTGACACAAAGAATCCGGAGCTTGGAAAAGCAACTGGGCGTGACGTTATTTACCCGGTCAAGAAAGGGCATGCGCTTGACCGAAGAAGGCGAATCGCTTCTTCGCTATGTTCAAGCAGCTCGAGATTTAGAGGGGGAAACATTACTAAATATTGGCGGCAAACAAACGCCGACGATCAAAGAGGTCTGCATTAGCGGTCCCTCCTCACTGATGCGCACACGGATTATTCCGAAGGCCAGTGCAGTGATAAAAAAGTATCCGCAACTTCGAGTGCGCTTCGATATTTCTGACGACAACAGCGCGATTGGAAAATTGAAATCAGGCTTCGCTCAACTTGGCACCCTTCCCGCAAACCAAGTGGGCCGAGAGCTTGATTCAAAAACCCTTTCGCCGGAGCGCCACTATTTTTTTGGACCTGCAAGCTGGAAAAAACGACCTCTCAGCGACATCGTGGAAAAAGAGACCCCCGTCGATTTTGATCCGCAAAACACGATGACTTTGGATCTTCTAAAAAAATACAAAATGAATAAAGCGCCCAAGCAATGTCATTATGCAAACAACCTCGATGCTTTATGTTCATTGCTAATTGCGGGCGTGGGCTATTCCGCCCTCAGCGAAGAAATGGCTCGCCCTTATGTGAAGACGGGAGCCTTGATTCAACTTAGCTCCACTCA
>JAHRXB010000101.1 GCA_019104905.1 Bdellovibrio sp. | reverse complement strand
AAATTAAGCATATTGTTATGCATCCAGTACTTCACAAAGTGTTTCCCCGTGCAGCCTTCACTTTGCGCAATCTCGTTTTCATGGTGCGGGAAGATCAAATCCATACCGCCACCGTGAATATCAATCTGTTCACCAAAGATTTTCTTAATCATAGCTGAACACTCAATATGCCATCCCGGACGCCCCGCTCCCCAGGGCGACGGCCATGAAACTTCTCCGGGCTTTGCCGCTTTCCACAATGCAAAATCCAAAGGACTGCGTTTCTTTTCATCCACATCCACGCGAGCCCCGGCTTGCAACTCATCGGTGTTGCGACCACTGAGTTTGCCGTACCCCTGAAAAGACTCAATCGAGTACATAACGTCGCCTTGAGTTTCATAGGCTTTCTTATTCTCAATCAAGGTCTGCACCATCGAACGAATTTCATCCATATGCTCGGTGACCTTGGGATTATGATCGTGAGGTCTTAGTCCCAAAGAAGCGAAGTCTTTCTTATATTCGGTGATATACATTTCTGAAAGATCATGAGGAGAAACCCCCATGTCGGCGGCGCGATTGATAATTTTATCATCCACGTCCGTGAAGTTCAGAGCATAAGTCACCTTATACCCCTGATTCTCAAGCCAGTTGCGCACAAGATTAAAGAACACAACCCCACGAAAGTTCCCCACATGAAGGAAGTTGTAAACGGTGGGACCGCACACATACATCTTCACCTGACCCGGCGTGAGAGGAATAAATTCTTCAAGCTGCTTAGACTGGGAGTTGTAAATCTTTTGAGACATGTATCACCTTATGTTGCTGCCAAAGCTTGTTCCGCTCTGGCAATCAAAGAGTCTTTTTTAAGAAGTGGCACCAGAATTTTTAATTCCGCACCATGAGGCTTGCCAATGACCGCCACACGAATCGGCATAAAAAGATGTTTCCCTTTGGCGCCCGTCTGATTTTTCACTTCATCTTGAAGCTTCAAAAACTCATCTTCATTCATATACTCTGATGGGAACGCTTTCACCAGATCTCTCCACGCAGTCAGAACTGCCTTGGTCGGCTCCCATTTCAAAGTTTCTTCGGCCTCTGGCAAAATCACATAGGATTTATCATTCAACGGTCTGTAGAGCTCAATCGCATCCGCGAAGGTTTCCATGTAGTTCTTAAATAACGCCACGGATTTTTCCTGCCATACCGAGTCTGTGGGCAATTCCATCTTTTCGCGCGCCAAGAAGGGCTGAATATGATTCCAGATTTCCATATTCGGAAGCGCCCGCAAATGCATCGAATTCATCCACTTAAACTTCACACGGTCAAAGATCGCTCCTGACGGATTCAAGCGAGAGACATCAAACGCCTGAATCATATCTTCCACCGTCATGATCTCTTTCCCTTCTGGATGAGACCAGCCAAGAAGAGCAATAAAATTCAATACTGCAGAATTTAGATACCCCTCTTCTTTCAACTGACCACAAGCCACAGCACCTTTACGCTTAGAAAGTTTTTGGCGATCCTCATCCAAAATCAAAGCCATGTGGCCAAACTCGGGAGTTTGCCAGCCCATCGCCTCATAGATCATCATCTGTCTTAAGGTGTTAGGAAGATGCTCTTCCGCGCGAAGCACGTGAGTGATCTTCATCATATGATCGTCGATCACGCAGCAGAAGTTATAGACCGGCATTCCATCTGAACGCAGAAGTACAAAATCCCCCACCATATCAGATGGGAACTTCACCTCACCACGCACGATATCAGTGAAAACATAGTCTTTTGCTAAGCCCTTGGTTTTAAAGCGCACCACACCTTTATTGCCGGCTTTGATATGTTCTAAAGATTTCGCTAAAGGCCACTCCTGATAAGGAGAGTTCACATGCGGAGGCAAACCGGCCGCCTTGGCCGCTTCTCTTTGTTGCTCTAACTCTTCATCCGTCAAAAAGCAGTAATACGCTTTGCCACTTTGAAGAAGTTTATCCGCAATCTCTTTGTAAATCGGAAGGCGTTCGCTTTGGCGATAGGGGCCATAGGGGCCCACATCTTTGAGAGTCACAGGGTCCACCCCCTCATCCCAAAGAAGATTCAACCACACCAAATCATCCACCACTCCACGCAGAGACTCTTCGGTGGAACGAGCTTCATCGGTGTCTTCGATACGCAGAATGAATTCCCCTTTGTTCTTTTTCGCAAAGAGATAGTTATAAAGAGCTGTTCTAGCTCCGCCGACATGCAAATAGCCCGTCGGAGACGGTGCAAAACGAACGCGAACATGAGGGGAAATTTTTGAGGTCATGTGAGATACTCCAACTACCCAAGCGCAAATAAAAAAGGCCTGGTTTAGAAAAACCAAGCCTTGAATTTATTACGTTTTTTGACTGGCGTCTAGGGCTCGTGCTTAACCCGTAATCCCAAAAATCGCTTTTACTTCTTCTTCTTTGAAGAGCTCTTCTTGGCTGGTCGCCAAAGTGAGTTCTTTTAAAAGAAGGCTGCGAGCAGAATCAAGCATCTTACGCTCTCCGAAAGACAGCTCTTTGTCTGCTTTCAAAAGGAATAAATCGCGTAAAACTTCAGCAATCTCAAAAACCGAACCCGTTTTGATCTTTTCCATGTACTCACGATAACGGCGGTTCCAAGTTTGATTGTCGATTTTGATGTCTTTTTCTTTAAGAATTCCAACAACCTTAGATGCTTCTGCTTTAGAGATGATGGGACGAAGCCCCGCAGATTTTACGTTTGTAGTCGGGATCATGATCTTAAGGCCCGTGTCTACCAACTGCATATTGTAAAATGTGGTTTTAGTACCCAACATTTCTTTGGTTTCAATAGAAACCACTTTTACAACGCCGTAGCCGGGATAAACCGCATTATCACCGATAGAGAACGTCAGCATCAAGAACCTCCCCCGAAAATTGGACAGAGTTACAACCTCGACAGTTCTATCAAATTTGACACGAGTTATCAAACCAGAGCGGCGTGTAAGGAAATATTTTCAGAGCTTCTCTCAAATGTAAAAAGCCTGAACAGAGTCAGGCTTTTTACGAGTAATTTAGCTATGTTAGCCCTATTAACTAGAGCTCTTTTGCAGTGTAAACAAGGGCGTAAGCTTGAGCCCCGTTTTTAGCCTGAGGGATCTTGTAACCCTTCACAGTCAACTTATAAGCTCCCGCAGGAAGACCTGACTTCTCGATCATCTCCAAGTTATTGATATGATCGTTCATGCTCAAAGTTTGTCCGTTAGGTAGAGTTAGTACTAAATCCAAGTCATTCACCAACGCCTGAGCGGCATTAGAAGAACCCGGAGCATCTGTCCAAACGAGGTTGGCGTAAAGGCTGCCGGCCTTAGACAAAGTAAACTCATAAGACACTTCAGCTCCCTGAGCCACCCCTTGGCGGTTATCAATAAGCTTTGTTTGGGATCCTAGATTTACGATGTTAGAAACATCCACGCGACCATACCCCTCATCCGAATTTGGACGACGAGTCAGGATCTCTTGTCCACGAGCCGCACCGATCTCGCCGAACTGACCCGGATACATGTCCACCGCTGTATGAATCATCGTTGCCTTCATCAAAGCCGCAGATGGATTTTGAATTCCCAATTTTTCGACAAGAATCTGACGAGCCACAGCGACCGCCCCTGCTGTCAGAGGAGTTGCCATCGAGGTCCCACCAGACCAAACGTAGTCTTTATTGTATGCTCCCCACAAATCAGAAGCATCTTTGGTTTGCGATTTTACGCTCAAGATATTTGTTCCTGGAGCTACGATATCAGGCTTCACGCGACCATCTTGCGTCGGTCCACGAGAAGAGAACATCGCAATACCATTTTCATTATTAGAAATGTAATCGCTATAGATCGGCTCTGCAGGCCACTCATCTTTAGCGGCTCTCAACTTGCTGATAGGAACCTGGATACCACCGGTAGAAACTTTATTTTCAGAGGCGCCGACAGTCAGAACGTTTTTAGCTGTTCCAGGGGAAGCCATTGAGTTCGCGTCGATACGACCGTCTTTGTTCTTATCAGAACCGCTGTTACCTGCGGCAAAAAGAACCAACATGTCAGGATTTGCGTAAAGCCATTCATCCACTTGAACAGCGAAGTTATCGTACGCACCAAAAGTACGAGCACCACCCCAAGAGTTCGTGTGAATACGCGCGCCATCAGCGTAAGCTTTTGCGAAAAGATCACCCAATTTTGAAGGAACACTGAGGTTCTTCATCATCGGAGACCACATTCCCTCGGCCACCATCTTCGCTTCGTAAGCGCCGCCTTTTAAAAGACCCTTGGATGCTGTTCCACGACCCATCACAGAACCTGCCACGTGAGTCCCATGTCCCATTGGATCGTCCCAAGTTTTTGACCACAAACCAAAAGGATAACCAGAAAGAACTCCACCGGCGAAATCTTGGTGAATTGAGTTTACATCGCCTGAATCCAAGCCTGTATCAGCCATGGAAACAGTCTGCCCACGCCCGGTGTAACCCAGCGCCCAAGCCGCATCGAACTTCATCACACGTGTTCCAGGCTCATCCCCCGTCAGGTCCGAGTAATCACCCGCCGCAGACGCCTTCACGTCACCTGCCACATTTTCATCCATCAAGAAGTGGAAAGATTCGATCTCCGGAGTGGGTTGAACGTGTTCAACACCCGTCAAAGCCGCCACTTGAGTAACTAAACCACGAGGAACCAAAGCCATGATGGACTCCCCATCAACAACTTGAAGTTCTACTTGAGGATTTAGTTTTGCGATTTTATTGGCAATAGCCTCGGCTTCTGAAGCCTTAAAGGTTTTTACCAAGATGCTTTCTACAGAATTTTTATTAAAAACACTCGCTACTGAAAAGTGAGTGCTCACTTTGTATGAAGGAGAATATTTAACAACCGCCTGAACTCCCGAGTGAGAATTCTTAAAGCTCAACAAGCCAGCGTAAGTTCCGCGCACAACCAAAGCGTCATCAGGAAGATATCCAAAAACCTCAAATTGAGATTTCACTTGAGCCTTATCTTGCTCAGTGATCGCTTTCTTGAATTGCACGATGTACTCAGTTTCCTGAGCTTCCATCATCCAAGAAGCTGCATAGTTGTTTGTGATTTTATTTGTGTCGATAGCCCCGGCGTTCAACTTAAGAACTGTTCCCGCCTGAGCCACACTGACAGACAATGCCGCCATAGTCGTGATGCTTTTCACAAGACGAATCATCATTTACCCCCTCTACAGGGGAAAATCAGATCACGACCGAAGTCGGGTATCAATCAGGAATGTTTATTATGCCGCGCTGAGTGAAAGCTCTAGGGCATCCTAGAGCTGATGAGCCATCACAGCCAAAGAAAGATTCCCGGCGGTTTTACCTTTGGAGTTCGTGCCAAACTCCATTTCTTGGTTCTCAGGGGCAAAAATCTGTGCGCGTTCCGTGATTTTAGACTGCCCTCGCACCCGTCTTGTCACTTGAACATCCATAAAAAGACCGTCTTTTTTATTTACCTGAGATTTTTTTGAGTAAACCTCCACCAAGGTTTCCGTTTGTCCGTCATCAGAGAATTGACTGATAAAGCTCTTTTTCCCTGATTTTGCCACGGTATTGATGGAAATCGGCGACTGCCCTTTGATGCCAACACGCATGTTTACTTGATAGTGGGGCGCTGCCCCCGCTGAAATAGATACGAAAATTGATGCTATAACACTGCTGAGAATTCTTTTTTTCATCGAACACATCCTTGTGATCTCTGATAACAGGATGACAAAGATATTTTTAGGACGCAACAGAAAATCTTCTTAAGCGATTCCTGCCAAAGCCGCAGGCCCATGTTCACGCAAAAGTTCTTCGCGAAGTCCCTTGTGATCGGCAAAAGCAAGCTTGGGATCTTTTCGCAAAACCTCAAACGCCGCTTCCCGCGCTTGCTGCAAAACTTGCATGTCACGCACCAGATTCGCAAGCTTAAATCCCGAAAGACCGGACTGACGAGTTCCCATGAACTCTCCGGGACCACGCATTTCAAGGTCAAATTCGGCGATTTTAAATCCGTCAGAGGTTTTCTCCATCATCTCGGTTCGCTGACGTCCCTCTTCGGAGACCGCGTAACCCATGATCAGAACGCAAAAACTCTTATATTCCCCCCGGCCGACCCGTCCACGGAGCTGATGAAGCTGGGAAAGACCAAACCGTTCGGCATGTTCTATGATCATGATGTTGGCGTTGGGCACGTCCACGCCCACTTCTATCACGGTCGTCGACACCAGCACTTGAATCTCATGACGACGGAACTGCTCCATCACCTGCTCTTTTTCATCCGGCTTCATCTTCCCGTGCAACAGGCCAAATTTTACTTGAGGGAACTGTTCTTTAAGCTTTTCATACTCTGAAACAGCGTCCTTTAAATCAATCTTTTCACTTTCTTCCACCAACGGGTAAACGATATAAGCCTGACGCCCTTTTTGAAGTTGTTCGAGCATGAACTGCAAGGCCTGAGGGCGTTTACTTTCATACGTCACGCGGGTCTGAATCGGGCTGCGACCGGCCGGCATCTCGTCAATAATAGAGACGTCCAAGTCCCCATAGACGGTCATCGCCAAGGTTCGTGGAATAGGGGTTGCGGTCATGACCAGAAAGTGGGGGGAGTTTCCCTTATTTTTAAGGACCCCTCTTTGCTCCACACCAAAACGATGCTGTTCATCAATGATAACAAGGCCCAAGTTTGCAAACTGCACTTCATCTTCAATCAACGCGTGGGTTCCGATAATCAAATCCACCTCCCCCGCCTGAAGAGAAGCCAGAGCCTGTCGGCGCTCTGCCGCTTTGGTTTTTCCAACCAACAACGCCAAACGAAGCCCCAAGGGCTCCAGAACTTTCTTGGCATTTTTGAAGTGCTGTTCGGCAAGAATTTCTGTCGGCGCCATAAGGCAGGATTGGTAACCACTTTCAGCGGCGTAAATCGCCGCCATAAAGCTCACCAACGTCTTCCCACTTCCCACGTCCCCCTGAACCATGCGATGCATGGGGTGCGGCTTTTCAAGATCCGCCTTAATCTCACTGAAAACTCTTTTTTGAGCGCCGGTCATCTCAAACGGCAACGCCTGCAGCAAACCTCTGAGCTTTTCACCCTTGTTTTGAATCTGCGGGGCCCCTTCTTTTTGGAATCCTGTTTTGCGCGAGGCCAGATAAAGTTCTAACCAAAAAAACTCATCAAAAATAATTCTGCGTTGAGCGGCACTTTTAAACTCCGCGTACTCCCCGGCTTTATTGGGATCGGGAAAATGAATTTCTTTAAGGGCGTCCTTGCGAGGTTTCAGCTGATACTTTTCCAAAATCCACTTTGGCAAAGCTTCTGGAGGCCATTCTTCAATTTGCGCAAAAGCCTGACGAACGAGCTTCATGATTTTGGCCGTGGCAAGCCCCTCAATTTCCGTGTACAGAGGGATCAACGCATCTTGGGTTTCTTCATCCGGTTCGATATCTCGAATGTCGGGGTGATGAAACTCAATCCGCCCGCGATACTCGATCACCTTCCCGACCACACGCACTTCCGTAAAAGGTTTGAAGCGTTCAAAATACCCTTTGTATGGGACGCGGAAGTACTTGCAATGAATCTGTCCCGAAGAATCGCGCACCACCACATCGTACATTTTGCGGGAAGATCGCCCCATATTGATACTATGAACAGCCACCACCTGCGCTTTAATACTGACGATATCATTCACTTTGAGACTGGAAATGTTACGAGCGGCCCTTTGATCCTCGTAGGCTCGAGGATAGAACTCAAAGAGATCTCCCAAAGTCTTTAATCCCTTCCGCGAGAAGAGATCGCCAAGCTTGGGACCAACCCCTTTAAGGTACTGAATGGAGGTGTCTAGACGAAGGGCCATGGCCTTCGATTATTCAGGATTTTGTTTCTAAGTCAATGTATCCATGGCAGAATTTTACTATGGATTCGTCATATTTCCGTATTCGCCTGAGCACCATCCGCCCTGACAAAGTCACTAGCTTCAATATCTATGTTTACGTAGATCAGAAGTATCTTTTGTATTTACGCGAAGGCGATCGCCTGTCTGACGGAAAAATCAAAGCCCTTCACGGCAAAGACACCGGTGACTCTTTTTTTGTGAAAGTCGAAGACAAACAAAAATACCGCGACTGGGTTCGCGAAGAGATGAACTCAAGTCTTATTGATCCTTTTGAAAAAGCTAAAATCCTTCGCGAATCTTCCGTGGCTTTGATGGAGGATCTTTTTGAAAATCCCGACGTCAACAAAGCTCTCGACGACTCTCGCCCGATCATCAAAGACTTTATCGATCTGATGGAAAATGCTCCCGAGGCGATGGGCTTTATGATCTCTTTGTCGGGGCATGATTTTTACACTTACAATCACTCTTTGGACGTCAGCATCTACTCTTTGGGACTAGGAAAAGCTCTGGGTTATGATGCGCCGACTTTGGAAGAACTCGGTGTCGGAGCCCTTTTTCATGACATCGGAAAACGCAATGTCAGCTTGGACATCCTGTGCAAAAAAGGTGGCTTGAGTGACGCCGAGTGGGAGCAAATGAAAATGCACCCACAGTATGGATTGGTTATTTTAAACAACCACCCCAACATCAGCGATGCCATCAAAGCCGCCTGCTTTGAACATCATGAGTCTTGGGCTGGCAATGGCTACCCTCAGCAGATTGTGGGCGAAGAGATTCATCCTTTCGCACGTATTGTCGCCATCACGGACACCTACGATGCCATGACGACACAAAGATCCTACAACGTGCCCATGGCCCCCGTTGACGCCGTGACGATGATGAAAGAAAAACTGGCAGGACGCTATGATCCCGACATGCTGAAGGCCATGTACTCAGTGCTGTTTAAGATCAAGGTGGCCTCATGAAACTCGCCTTTCAAACACTCGCCCTTATTGTCAGCGTCCCTCTTGTCGCTTTAGCTCTTGAGCCCTCCAACCCTGCAGGATTCTGTGATCGCTTTATCGGAGACGCCGATGTTGAGTTTTGCAAAGCCCGCATAGAAAAAGACGAAGTTGACTGGTACGCCGCCACCGTCTGCAACTTACAAAATGACGACAAAGCTTTCTGGAACTGCTGGGACAGCATCAAAGGAAAGAGTTTCAACCCTCAAGCCCTTGAAAAATGCGGAGAAACTCAAGACTTCTCTGACGAGCAGCGCCAAAACTGCGTCAATGGCGCCAATAGCGGCAGAAAACCCGCCTCGCACAGTGACGGACTTTATCAGCCACTGAAACTCAAAACTAAAAAGAAATAAGCGAAAAAAACTCAGAACCAAGATTTTAAATCTTAACAAAACCCTGACTGTCGCAAAGAGAGGGATAGGGCATATTCGGCTCAACTTTTACTTTTGCAGAAAGTGGGCCTCTATGAAGACATTGTTATTTGTTCTTTCAACGATCTTGTCAGCAAAAGCGTCTGCCGTGTATTCGATGAACGACTGCTCTGCTGATGCCGAAGGATACCTTGTTAAACTTGGCTACACGCAACCCGCGGAACTTATGGGCTACACTCCTGAAGGCGTTCAAATTTATCACGTTCGAGTCAATCAGCACGGTGGAGATGCCGCTTACGAAGTCGTTGTCGACTCTAGCTGCGACTACATCTCACATCGTCTGTTGTGGTCTGAGTAATTTCGAACTACCCGAAACGGCCTGTAATGTAATTTTCTGTGCGAGGATCCCGAGGGTTCGTATAAACCTGATCACTGGCTCCGAACTCGATCAAGTCCCCCAAATACATGAAGGCCGTATAGTCAGAAACCCGGGCCGCTTGGTGCAAGCTGTGAGTCACAATGGCAATGGTGACGTCCTTACGAAGCTCTTGAATAAGCTCTTCGATATGACGTGTAGAAATGGGATCCAGAGCCGATGTGGGCTCATCTAACAATAAAATTTCGGGCTCGGTTGCCAAGGCACGAGCAATACAAAGACGCTGCTGTTGCCCCCCGGAAAGAGCCGTGGCCGAAGAGGTCAGACGATCTTTCACTTCATTCCAGAGTCCGGCTTGCTGCAAAGAACGCTCGACACGCTCTTCGATAAAACTTTTCTTTTTGACTCCACGAACTTTCAACCCGTAAGCGACGTTTTCATGAATGCTCTTCGGGAACGGATTGGGTTTTTGAAAAACCATTCCGATGCGCATGCGCACTTCCATGGGATCAATGTCCTTACCAAGAATATTGCGCATATCTGGATGAAGCAGGATCTCCCCTTGATAGTTCGCATTGGGATAAAGATCGTGCATCCGATTAAAGCAACGCAGTAACGTGGTTTTCCCGCACCCAGAAGGGCCAATCAAAGCCGTGACACGATTTTCATAAATCGGCAAACTGAC
>JAHRXB010000055.1 GCA_019104905.1 Bdellovibrio sp. | reverse complement strand
CCGAGAATGGCCAAAGCCTCGCCTTCTTGAATTTCAAGACTGACGCCGCGAAGGATCTCCAGTTCTCCTGTCCCCTGCGTATAAGACTTATGAATATCAACGGCCTTTAAAAAAACATTGCTATCACTCATTGCGAAGTCCTTC
This sequence comes from Bdellovibrio sp., assembly GCA_019104905.1. Classification (GTDB taxonomy): domain Bacteria; phylum Bdellovibrionota; class Bdellovibrionia; order Bdellovibrionales; family Bdellovibrionaceae; genus Bdellovibrio. The sequence goes on along the minus strand of JAHRXB010000055.1, from coordinate 4,967 downwards.
TACCGGATTGAGCTTTCCACCCCGGCGCGCCGGAGCCAAAGTCGCCACAAAACAAATCAACAAAGTCGCCGCACAAATCATCAAAGAGTCCACCCAGCGAATATTCAGTTCAATCGAATCCAACCGATAGACTTCTCCAGCCACCAAACCCAAGCGCGACTGAGCAAACGCAAACAAACCACAAAGAATAAATCCCAAAAGAAATCCAAAAAAGATTCCAATGGCCCCCAAGAAAACTCCCTGAAAAGCGAAAATCTTAATAATATCATTTCGCCCCAAGCCCACAGTTTTTAAAATAGCGATATCTTTATAACGTCTCACCACATTAACAAATAATGTCGCCGAAATATTAAAAGCCGCCACCAAAGTGATGATCAACACCACAAAGAAAATTCCCGGGCGTTCTACGCGAACTGCCTCAAAAAGATTTTCATTGGACTCTCGCCAATCGCGCACCCAGTAAGGCGCTCCCAAAACCTGACTTAAATTAAAGGCGGCCTGCCGCGCATAGTTCACATCTTGAAAGCGCAACAGCAATCCTGAATATCGATCCCCAATATCGGCAAGACGTTGTGCGGCCCCAAGATCCGTCAAAATAAAACGTTCATTCCAATCATACTTCCCTAAATCCAAAATGCCTTGAATTTGGAACTCTCCCACGCGACGGGTGAATTTGGCCGGATCCACTGTATCCGCCACCGGCACCACGACCCGAAAGTGATCCCCCACCTTCAGATTCATCTTCGTCGCCAACCCCTTGCCAATCAAGGCCAACGGAGTTTCACTTGCCTGCGACAAATCCGATGAACCACTGACAATACGTTTGCTGAAGTTCAATACTTTATTAACGCGCTCTGTATCTATCCCCTGAAGCAAGGTTCCCGAGATCTTCCCTTCGTGAGCCATCACCGCTTCGATAAAAACAAAACGACTGGCATCCACCAAAGTAGGTTCGGCCTTACGAATACGCTCTTCAAGCTCTTTCCAATCATCGGGAAAACGTGAACGTTTCACAACTTGTGCATGGCCCGAAACATCGGCCATGGCATTCTTCAATGTCGACTCAAACCCGCTCATCACCGCCATAGAGGCCACCAAAGCCGCCACTCCCAGAATCAACCCCAATAATGACAAAGGGGCCGAGCCTCCGAAAAGAGTCTTTCGGGACATCAATAGTCTCCAGGCAATCCAGGCGAGGGATTTATTCACGAAGGTTTTTCCTCCATCGTGATCTGAGATTTGAGATAAGCCATGATGAAACCATCCAAGTCCCCATCCATCACATCGTCCACCTGATTGGTCTCAAAATCAGTGCGATGATCTTTCACCATTTGATACGGATGCATCACATAAGATCGAATCTGAGATCCCCACTCATTGGCTTTTTTCTGCGAATTCATGGCGTCTTTTTCGGCATTGCGTTTTTCGACTTCCATTTCATAAAGACGAGCCTTCAACATCTTCAAAGCTTTTTCACGGTTTTGAATCTGCGAGCGCTCCATCTGACAGGAAACCACAACCCCGGTGGGAATATGGTACATACGAACGGCGGAGTCTGTTCTATTGACGTGCTGCCCCCCGGCACCACTCGCACGGAAAGTCTCGACACGAAGATCATCCGGGCGCACCTCAATATTGATATCATCGTCCACTTCGGCCCAAGCAAAAACAGAGGCGAAAGAAGTATGGCGGCGGGCATTGGAATCAAACGGAGAAATTCGCACCAAACGATGCACGCCAGATTCTGCCTTCAGATAACCATAGGCGTAAGGGCCTTCAATAAGGAGCGTACAAGATTTAATTCCCGCACCTTCCCCTTCGGTCATCTCGACGATCTGCACCTTATAACCATGTTTATCCGCATAGCGCGTGTACATTCGCAGCAGCATTTGCGCCCAGTCACAAGACTCAGTCCCACCAGCGCCGGAGTTGATGGAAAGATAGGCACTGTTGGCGTCCAGCTCTCCACTCAGGACTCTTTTGAGTTCCAATTCTTGGCCGTATTTTTCAAGCGCCGTGACTTCGCCTTTGACTTCGACAAAGCTGCCCTCATCCTGAGCTTCCATCGCCATCTCAAGAAGAACTTCCGCATCACTTAAGCGGTTGGCAAAAGAGTCAAACTCCCCGACCGCTCTTTCAAGCAATGTTTTTTCTTTATTGAGTTTTTGCATTTCTGCAGGCTTTTCCCACAGCGCGGGATTCTCGGCCTGGATCGCAAGTTCGTCCAAGCGCTTCTTTTTTCGATCTAGGTCAAAGATACCCCCGAAGTTCCTTTGAGAAACTTTCGAGAGCGGCAATTCTGCTTTTAATTTCAGATGATTCGGTAACGATAGACATGGCCCCAGTGTATCCGCGAAAGAGGGGCTGTCAAGAAAAACGCCTCCGAGAACAGGGAGGGGGAAAGCTCTCGGAGGCGACAGTGAGATCGCACACGCAAATGCCTAATACAATCTCGGTGCCACAGGGCTTTCTTTCGACCGCTTGCGAAATAAACGATTCTGACCCCACAACCTCCGCCCCCGTTGAGGCCATCGACCAAAGTTTATTCAATTTTAGGCGCGCAAATAGTCCCTCAAACGATTTTCTATCGCCGAAGTCAGCTCACAACAAATATAAGAGATTTTGAAGGGCCTTTATCCAGAAACTTTTTTCAAAAGCTTCTCGAAAAGAGCATCTTGAAGGGCGAACATTTCCCGAGCGTCTTTCTCATTCGTCTCGTGGTCATACCCCAATAAATGAAGGGTCCCATGAAGAATCATATACCCCAGCTCCACCTGATAGCTCAACTTATGCTCTTGAGCCTGTCGCTTTAGAACTTCGGGACACAACACCAGCTCTCCAAAAGAGGACGGATCCATGGAATCAAAACTTAAAACATCCGTGGCATAATCCTTTCCACGAAATTCCTTATTGATCTTTTGTGCAGGCTTTTTATCAAGAAAGACCAGCGTGAATTCTTTTTGAGGTCGTGAAGCCTTTATAAGACGACGCTTTTGAAGTTCTTTGACTAAATTCTCAATCCAACCTTGAAGGAACTTTCTTGGCACTGCGTGTTTGGATTCGTTCACGATCAGTATCTGCATAGACTATCCTTGCGGTTGTGCGCTACCGACATCACCCAAACCGCCTCCGGCACTTCTCGGGTAATCGATACGCTGATGGTAGATCCCCAAAAGAATACGCACAAATGCCGCTTCCACTTTAGAGATGTCCTTCAGGGTCAAGTTACACTCGTCCAATTGCCCGTCTGAGAACTTGCGTTGAATGATGTTTCTGACGATGTTCTGAAGTCGCGTCGGAGTCGGCTCATCCAAAGAGCGAGCCGCGGCCTCAATACTGTCCGCCAGCATGCAAAGAGCAGATTCACGGAACTGGGGTTTCGGACCAGGATAGCGGAAGTCCTGATCGCTGATTTCAGGATCATCTTCCTTCTTTAAATCCAACGCCTTGTTATAGAAATAAGAAATCAGCGTCGTCCCATGATGCTGAATAATACCATCGATAATAGGTTTCCCCAGTTTATAGGCCGTCCCCATCTCCACCCCGTCTTTCACATGAGCCACCAGAAGTGTCTTACTCATGAACGGAGAAATATGGTCGTGCGGATTATGACCTAACTTTTGATTCTCAATAAAGTAGTTCGCGTGCTCCATCTTGCCAATGTCGTGATAATAACACATCACTTTACCCAGCAAAGGATTGGCACCGATCTCTTCTGCGGCGGCCTCCACCATGGAGCCCACCATCATCGAATGATGATACGTGCCTGGCGCCTTGACGATCATCTCTTTCAATAAGGGGTGATTGAGGTTGCTGAGCTCTAAAAGTTTCACATCCGTGGTGTAATTAAAAATGGACTCCAAAAGAGGAATGAACATCATCGCAAACAAAGCACTGAAGATACCGCCAATAAACCCCGCTGGGATCGACAAAAGAATCTCTTTGCCGCCCCCTTCTTGGTCGAACTTAGTCATGGTCATAATAAAGGCGATCATCAAAGCATTGACGACGCCCGTTCGGACCCCCGCATAGTACACGTCGTTACGGGTTTTACAGTTGTACACTCCCCGCGCCGCCGCAATACCACCGACAAGGCTCACGAACATAAAACTCAAGTTATAGTCGACCATGATCCCCAAACACACAGACAAAAAGGCCGTAAAGAGCCAAACCACTTCCCCGTAGGTGATCAAAAGACCCACCAACATGGGGCCCGCCGCCACCGGCGCTGCCAAAAGGAAAATAGAAGGAGGTAAAAGATGACCTAACTTAGATACAAACGCGGCATCAGTAATAAAAAGGTAGATCTTGGTCACGAAGATCACCCCGAAGGCGATCAACATCATCACCGAGACGTCTTTAAAATCAATCTTCACCTTGTTAATCGTGAAACGCTTCAAGTAAGAGAAGAAAACCAAAATTGCAATCGACAGCATAAAAGCCATCGACAACGCCATGATGTCTTTTCTTTTATCCGCGCGAATATTTTCAATCTGCTTAATAACCGCCATTTGGAAAGGCTGAATCACCGTTCCTTGGGAAATGATGGTCTGACCTTTTTTGATCGTGATGGTCACAGGAATAACCGCCTCACGAGCCGCCTGACGACGAGACGCCGTTTCTTGTTTATTCAAAGTCAAATTCGGAATAATCAATGAACGAGCAAAATAAAGCAGATTCGCTTGGTCACTTTCAGAAAACTTATTGAGGTCCTTCTTTAAGTCGAATTCAAAGTTTTCAGGGGCCTGAAGATCAAGAATTTCTCCGCGTGTGATCGTAAACTCTTTACCCAGGTTGTTTCTATGAACCACCCGCCCCAACACGCTGGTCTGGTTGACAGGAATAAAACGATCCGGCGCCTCGGCGATTTTTTTATCGTACCAGCTTTCCAGATTGCGAATGATCACGGCCTCAATGCGAGGGCTGAACTTCAGATCAATCAGCCATTCAAACATGAAATCAGAAAC
>JAHRXB010000287.1 GCA_019104905.1 Bdellovibrio sp. | reverse complement strand
AGTGGAGCGATTAAAACTGTTGTTGTCGCAGGCCCAGAAAACCAAGTGGTATTCCCAGACTTTGCAGAGCGCGTGAAAGAGCTTTCCAAAGCGCAAAACCTAGTTTGGTTGCAAGCGGGTAAAAACGACGCGTTGATGGCTTTGACCGGAAATGTTTGGTTGATCCCGACAAAAACTTTTGTCGAAAAAGATGGAACTTTCGTGAATCAAGCGGGTCTTGAACAGAAGTTCAAAAAGGTGACGACTGTTGTTTCTGAAGCGCTGACTTTGACCGAAGCGGCTTTGTTGTTGGCGGGTAAGAACTTGAATATTCCAACGACAACCCAGCCTTTCATGCCGAACAATCAGCGTGAGGACCAGGTGGCTTTGGAAGCTCGCAAGAAGAACGAGTTTGTATTTAGAAGAGGTAGCCTATGAGCGTAATGCAAAACAACTCTGAGAAGGCAAAGTGGTATTTGCCGGGTGTTTTGGGTGGCTTGAAAGTCACGATGAAGCACTTGCTGACGAACCTCTTTAACCGCAAGAAAATGATGACCTTGAATTATCCAGAGGAGAAGTATGAATACTCTCCTCGCTTCAAAGGGAATCACGTTTTGACGGTGAAAAAAGACGGAGCTCTTCGTTGCACGGCTTGTATGTTGTGCGCGACGAACTGTCCTGCGGAGTGTATTAAAATTACAGCGGCAGAGCACAATGACCCTTCCGTTGAAAAATATCCAATCAGCTACGAGATCGACATTCTTCGTTGTGTGTTCTGTGGTTTTTGTGAGGAGGCTTGCCCTGTGGATGCCATTCGTTTGGGTCCTGAGTGGCAAACTCCAGGGGTGAATGGAGCTAATTTCATTTACGACATCAACCACTTGGCTTACCGTCCAAACTTGAAGGGCGGCATCCAAACTCACGTTGACGACGAAGAGCGCCACAAGGCGGGTATTTAATCTCCACCACCGGGGGGCTGCGAGTTCCAAATTGCTCGCAACGGCAAAGAGTGTTAACAGTGACCCTCTATAACGAGAGGGTCTATGGATACAAAAGCCACCCCCGTGTTTCGGGACCTAGTCCACGCAGATAAATCCGAATTGCAGCTTATGGGAGGAAAAGCCTCCTCGCTGGCCATCCTTCTGCAAAAAGGTTTTCCGGTTCCTGAAGGAGCCGTTCTTTTTCACGAACCGTTAGAGACTCAAACCTACGACGCCATCACCACCTGGTGGGAAAATCAGGGGACCTTTCCTGTCGCCGTTCGCAGTTCTGCCTCGGGTGAGGACAGCCCAGATTTCAGTTATGCGGGTCAGTTTGTAACTCTTCTGCATATTGCGACTAAAAAAGATCTCTGTGCGGCGATTAAAACCTGTTTTCAAGCGGTTCACCGTACCGCCAGCCAAGCTTATGCTTCTCACTTTGAGCGCGCTGAAATCCCCATGCACGTGTTGATTCAAAGAATGATCAACTCTCAATTTTCAGGCGTATTTTTTTCGATGGATCCTCGTGCTGAGAACTCTTCGTGGCTGGTGGAGGTTGTTGAGGGGCAAGGGGAGCAGTTGGTTTCAGGCCAAGTGACTCCGTTTCGTTTTAGCGCGGGAAAAGATTCTGCAGCCCCCACTCGTTGGAAAAAAGAATACCTTGAGCAAGTGGTTCACTGGGGTCAGGAAGTTGAAAAGACCTTTGGTTATAAAGTGGATATGGAATGGGCCATTGATCAAGAAGGTCGCTTCTGGATTTTGCAATCTCGTCCGATCACAGCTCATGCCGCGCCCTCCTCACGTCGTAAAGTCTTGGATCAAGAGTGGCAACGGGTTCGCTCCAGTTATCCTCAGGAAAGTATTTGGGATGGTCACACCTTTGCAGAGTGGACGGGCATTCCGACAGAGTTGACCTTTGATATCTGGCAAAGAACTTTCCAAGAGGGACAAGCGTTTGATCTGGCTTTGAAGTCTATTGGCTATGAAGGTTTGGGGCATCAAGTTCCTGAGTTCAGTTTATTGGATCGCGTTTATGGACGTGCTTATCTGAATCTGAAGTCCATGGAGCCTGTCTATTTTGGACGATCTCCTTATCGCCTGGTTCCCAATCCTCGTCCGCATTTGGAATTTGATTGGAAGAAGTTAACACCCTCGGTGATGTTGCGAGCGCCCTTAGGTCTGACGAAGATGTTGCAAGTGGCGTGGAAGATTCAAACGGGTCGAAGTGAGTTAGCGCAAAAGGCGTTGTCCTATGTGAAGTCTCCGGCGTTTTCTAAGATGGATTCATTTGCTTTATTTGAGCAGAATAAGAATCTTTCTTTGAATGAACAGCAGAAAAAACTCAAAGAACTTTGCGAGGCCTTTTCTAAAGACTATTTGCAGGGCACCTTTCTGATCACCTTACTGATTGAGTCAACCACGCAGGGACTTTTCGCTTTACTAGAAAAAGATTTAGGAAAAGAGCGAGCGTCAGAGACGGTGCACCTGTTAACGGGCGAAGGTTTGCAGACCGTAGCCAGCCGTATGTATCAGGAGTTGTCGCAGATTGAGGACTCGGATGAAAAATGGCAGAGTTTTTTGAGTCGCTATGGGCATCGGGGCGTGGGGGAATTGGAACTGTCTCATCCGCGGTGGCTTGAAACGGCAAAACCACATTTGAAGAAATCCAAATCAGTTCGCGCTCTCTCCAGTGAAGGTTCTAAAATTTTTGACGAGCTTTTACCGCAACTTTCAACAATCCGTCGTCCAGTCTTTAAACAGGAGTGGCAGGACTTGCAGAAGTTGATGCAGGTTCGTGAAGAAATAAAAATGGAACTGATGAAACCTTATGCGCAGATTCGCTGGTTGGCGTTGGCTATTGCTGAAAAGGTGAAATTGGGAGCGGACATCTTCTGGTTCAAGTTGGATGAAGTATTGTCTTTGCGGGACACTCAGAATCTTGAAAGTTTACAAACTTTGGCCCGAGAAAGAAAACAAACAGCTCACCACTTAAAATCCGTGGATTTGCCGATGCTGTTTTCTTTGCAAGAATTGCGTGACGTTCTGGATGAAACCAAACCTCAGGACAACTCGTTGGTCTTGACCGGTGTTTCATTGTCTCCGGGAGTGGCCAGCGGCGTTGTGCACATCGTAAATGATCCAGACCAGGAAGACTTGGAAGCGTGGCCGGATAACTATGTTTTAGTGACGGAAGCAACGGATCCAGGATGGACGCCTTTATTTCAAAGAGCTCGAGCGGTGATTGTCGCACGCGGGGGAGTTCTTTCCCACTGTGCTATTGTCGCACGCGAAATGGGACTGCCTGCGGTCGGAGAGATTCGCGGTGCCAGTCAGATATTTAAGGAGGGTGAACGTGTTTGGGTTGATGGAAATCACGGCTCAGTTAGACGAAACAACTAAGCTGGCAATTATTCCGACAGTCGTATTGCCTTTCACGATTTTGGGAATGATTCTGACCAGTATCGCGACCTGGATTGCGGCATTCTTCGGTGTGGAGCTTAAAGCCGAAGGTCCAAAAAAACTTTTTGAAGTGTTGATGAAACCCAAGGTTTTGTTTTGGGCACTTCTTTCCAACGCCCTTGTCTTTGGGGCTATCAAGGGTGGGGAATATCTTTACAATGGTTCTTATCCTTTGTGGTGGGTGAAGATTCAAAACAGTCGAAGTCAGCCATCGCAGCAAGAATACGCGTCTTCAGTCCCGACTCAGGTTGGAACTCGTGGGAAAGTTTCGTCTTTGAAAACGGTGTGGGAACAAAAGATCAATTCTCCCATCTTTGGTTTGCCAATTGTCGGTGGAAGTTCTCTTTTCATGGGAACTGATAGCGGGCGTTTGGTGGAGTTGGATCTTGAGACAGGGGCTCGACGTCGTCAGTTTGAAATTGGTCAACCTGTCATGGCTTCTCCGGTGATATGGGATAATAAG
>JAHRXB010000240.1 GCA_019104905.1 Bdellovibrio sp. | reverse complement strand
ATCTTTCTTGATTGCTCCGTGGGAAGTTTCCATTCTTAAAGATATCGAACAAGCGATTATCAAATCAGAACTAGGAATGGCACCGATGAATGATGGAAAAGTCATTCGCTTGAAAGTTCCTGACCTCACTGAAGAGCGCCGTAAAGATCTTGCGAAACAAGTTAAGAAGATCGCCGAAGAAGCTCGCGTGGCTGTACGTATGGCTCGTCGTGACGCCAATGACGAAGTTAAAAAGCTTCAAAAAGACAAAGCCATCAGCGAAGACGAAGGCAAAAAGGCCGAAGCTGATATTCAGAAGGCTACTGACGATTTTATCAAGAAAGTCGATCAGGTCGCTGAAGAAAAAGAAAAATCGATTTTGACTATCTAGTTGTACAGGGACGATGACTCTACCAAAGCATATTGCAATCATTATGGATGGTAACGGTCGTTGGGCGCAGCTCAAGCGTCGTCCTCGTACTTTTGGGCACATCAAAGGAACACGCGTCGCGAAGAAGATCATTACAGACTGTTCGCGACGTGGAATCAAAAATCTGACTCTTTACGCATTCAGCACCGAAAACTGGTTCCGCCCCCAAGCCGAAGTCAGTCTTCTTATGAAGATTCTTCGCCGCTATTTGAGACGTGAAACAGAAAATCTTGTAAAAGAAAATATCCGCTTTTCAGTGATCGGCGACATGTCTCGCATCCCTTCTGACGTCGCGGAATCAATCGGAAAATCGATCGAAGCTACAGCTCAGTGCACAGGCCTTAATTTGGTCTTTGCTTTAAGCTATGGTTCTCGGCAAGAAATCACCGAGGCCGTGCGCACCATCGCCGCACGCGTTGCAAAAGGAGAGCTTTCTCCTGAAGAGATTGATGAATCCGTTATCAATGCCTCTTTAAGCACTTTTCCAACGCCCGATCCGGATCTCATCATCCGTACCAGCGGAGAACAACGACTCTCTAATTTTCTACTGTGGCAAGCCGCTTACTCTGAGTTCTATTTCACAGATGTGTTGTGGCCAAACTTCACTGAGTCTCATCTTGAAGAAGCTCTCAAAGCTTTCTCCGTGAGACAGCGCCGTTTCGGCAAGGTCTCAGCAAATGACAACATGGAAAAGCTTTCTAACTAGAGCCGCCTCCGCCCTGGTGGCATTAGCTCTTATCATTGGACTTTATATGGCCTGGGCCGTGAATGGCCTTAAAGTCGCCATCGTCTTTGCTGTTGTTGTGGGAACTTGGGAACTCAAGGCCCTCCTTTTTCGTGATGAAAAATCAGGAGCGCTCAAGGCCACCTTTTATGCTCTTAGTCTTTTAGTTTTCGCAGCGACAGTATCCTCTTTGAGTCTGGGCTCCCTGGCTTATGCTATTGCTTTGATTATCATGATCATTTCTGTCCTTTTATATTCCCATAAGGATGGTCACCTTGACCGCATGATGACTTTTCAATCCAAGGCCGCTTTGGGTTTCTTTTACATGGGCCTTCTCCCCGCCTTTGCCTTTCGAATTCTTGAACAGGCCCATGGCATTTCCTGGTTTATCTTTTTGCTGGCGGCTGTTTTTGCCAGCGACACCTTGGCCTATGTTTTGGGGGTGCTGCTTGGAAAACACAAAGTCATGCCCTCCGTCTCTCCTAAAAAAACTTGGGAAGGCTCTTTGGGGGGAATCCTAGGGTCTCTCTCCGCAGGCCTTGTGTGCTGGCTTTTTCTATTTCCAGAAAGTTCGTTACTGCCTCTTTTGATCTTAGCCGCTCTTTCAGGTTTTATGGGTCAGTTCGGAGACTTCTTCGAATCTCTTTTAAAACGCGTCGCCGATGTCAAAGATTCCGGAAAGATCATGCCTGGACATGGAGGCATTTTGGATCGCATTGACGGCGTCCTATTCGCAAGTCCTGTTATCCTTTCAGGAATTCTGATTTTGTCTCATCTTTTGTCATAAGCAAAAAGTCGAGCCAATTTGCACAAACACTTTAATTTTCTAGCTCCTCTGGGGGGAGCCCTTTAGAATATTTTAATGGATATTTTTTCTTACTTACATCAAGGTCTATCGGCAATTATCCCGTTTGTAGTTTTGCTCGGAATTCTTATTTTCGTGCATGAACTGGGACACTTCTTAGTCGCCCGCTGGTGCGGCGTTCGGGTTGAAGTGTTTAGCCTTGGTTTTGGCAAAAAGATTTTTAAATTTAAAAAAGGGGACACCACATACGCCCTTTCCCTGATTCCTCTTGGCGGTTACGTCAAGATGTTCGGCGAACAGAATGGTGATGGGATTTCCGAAGAGGATAGAAAATTCTCGTTCACTCACAAGAACGTGTGGCAACGCATAGCCATCGTACTTGCAGGCCCGATCATGAACTTTCTTTTTGCGATTGTTGTCTTTTTCGCCGTGGCACTCATCGGCGAAGATGCAAAGACACCCGTTGCTGGTGACGTTCCTGCAGCTTCCTCTGCCTATGTCGCCGGATTCCGTTCGGGTGATAAAATCATTTCTATCAATCAAAAAACCATCACAACTTGGGAAGATATTCAGCGCTCGCTGAGCTTGAAAGAAAGTCACGATTTACACCTAGACATTGTGGTCCAACGTGAAGGCGACAGTCAGACAGCAAACATTTCAATGACAGCGAAGGCGGAGCCCAATCCTAATGTTCTCAGCAGCTATGAGTTTGTCGCCAACGTAGAGGGCTTAAGCCCCTATTCTGCGGGAACAACTGTTGGTGTTCTAGAGAACTCTCCCCTTCAAGCACTGGGTCTTCAAACGGGTGATATGATCACCGCCGTCAATGGCCAAAAAGTTTCTTACTGGAGACAACTCGAGCCTCTGTTGGCCAAACTGAATGCCAAAGAAACTCTCACGATCGATGTTATGGGTCTTCGCGAGGGTGATAAGGTTGAAAAGCCGATCACCGTCACCTTAGCTCCACTGGAATCAATGAAGTCTTATTCATTACAGTCCTTGGGGCTTGAAAGCTCTGAACTTTATTTAAGTAAAGTGATCGAAAATTCTCCGGCCCAAGCCGCGGGCCTTCATGCCATGGATCGCCTGCTCTCTATCAACAATGTGACTTTGCAAAAATGGGAAGATGTCATCAACAACATCAAATCGTTTGATGGCAAGAACCCCGTGGACATCACCGTTCGCCGCGAAGGGAAGCTCGTCAATCTGAAGATCACCCCAAAAATGACAACCCAGATGACTCCGGCCGGAGTTGAAGAAAAGCGTTACACGATCGGAATTGCTCCCATTGCCAACATCGCGGCTCCAGAGTTGATGCTTCTGCGCACATCAAACATCGGAGACGCTTTAATTCGCGGCACCCAAAAAACATGGGACGTCTCTGTCATGACCGTTATGAGTTTTGTCCGTCTTTTCCAAGCCAAGATTTCGCCAAAAAATATCGGCGGCGTGATCTCCATCGGACAAGCTGCCAGCGAAACATTCAAAATCGGCATCTCTCAGTTTTTGCAGATGATGGCTATCATCTCCGTGAATCTTTTTGTTCTAAATCTTTTGCCTATTCCGGTTTTAGATGGCGGACATCTGGTGTTCTACGTGATTGAGTTGATCAAAGGGGCCCCTCTCAGTATGAAAAAGATGGAGGTCGCTCAACAAGTCGGTCTTGCGATTCTGATGAGTCTCATGATTTTTGCCTTGTTCAATGACTTCACTCGTTTATTAGGCCTATGAAAGTCTTAGCGATGGAGACCAGCACTCTTGTTGGGGGAGTCGCTGTTATTATTGATGGAAAAGTGGTCGCAGAGGAATCTTCTTTGCGGCAAAAATCCCATAGCGAAAATATCAGTCCCTTTATTGAGCACTGCCTTCAAAAAGCCCAGTTACGATTGGAAGACATCGAACTCTTTGCCGTAGGCCAAGGTCCAGGAAGCTTCACAGGGATTCGGGTCGCTGCCAATGCGGGGAAGACTTTTTCTTATGCCTTCAGCAAACCCCTGGTCACTATTGATTCCCTGGTACTTCTCGCTCAACAAGCACGCCCGTCAAAAATGCCGGTCCTCTCTATTATTAATGCTTACAAGAACATGGTTTACCTTGGGCTTTTTGATGTTTCTGGTGACGAGCCGATTTATCTCAAAGGTCCAGAAGCTATTCCCGTCAAAGACCTCAAACACCATATTACACAGAACTGTGTCGTGGTCGGGGATGGCTGGGAGGCTTATCATGAGTACTTCCCCGAGGAGCTTTTACAAAAGCTGCATCGCGACCCACAGCTTCCCGATCATCCTCTCGCCTCCACGTTAGGAGTCATGGCTGACGCCCGTGGAAAAAGGGGTCACACCTTAGACTGGAAATCCTTTATTCCCCTTTATATTCGCGCCTCAGAAGCCGAAGAGACAAAAAAAGGAATTTTAATCTCTCCGCTCAAATAGAGGATGCATCCATGGAAAAAGACCTTCAGAAGGCGTACCTTGAATCTCTCGATTTTAAGACTTCCTCCGCAGGTAAAAATGCAGATACCAAGTTATGGGTTGTTGCTTCTGGAAAAGGTGGCGTTGGCAAAACTTTTGTTTCCTCAAGTCTTGGCATAACACTTTCAAAGCTGGGACACTCTGTCGTGATTATCGATCTCGATCTGAGTGGTGCAAACATCCACACTTCATTGGGCCTGGCGCCTTCTCACTTGAATGTTCGACATTTCTTTGAAGGCGTTAAAGGTCTTCAAGAACTTGTGATTCCAACTCCTCATCCGCGTTTATCGTATGTTCAAGGATTCTGGGACTCTTGGACTCCGACTGATTTTTCTTACAGCCAAATTCAAAATCTTATTCCTGAGATGAAAAAACTTCGCGCTGACTATGTCATTGTCGATCTAGGGGCCGGAGCTTTAGAGGCTCATCTTGATCTCTTCAAAGCTGCCGACGAAAAGTTTTTGATCACCACTCCAGAGCCGACAAGCATTGAAAAAACCTATCGCTTCATCGAAGCGTATATGTGCCACTCCTTGCGCGAAAATTCGACGCCAGATGCCTACGGCAATATGATTTCGACTCTTCGCAATCATCGCCAACGCACATTGGAAAAGCCTTTTTCTTTCCGCTCTTACCTCAAAGAACAGACAGGCATCAATTATGATTTCTTTGAGGCACTCTCTTCAGCTCCCGTTCGATTGATTGTGAATTCTGCTCGCAGCCAATCAAACTATGATTTGGGACACTCTATGAAGAGTGTTTGTAACAAGTACTACGACTTAGGTATTGATTACCTCAGCTCTATCGACTTCGACAATGCAGTGTGGCAGTCGGTTCGTGTTCGTGAGCATGTTTTGCTTTCACAACCGTTCACTCCACTTGCAGGACAATTTTTGACTACCTGCAAACAACTTATTGATCCTGAGGAGCTTCGCGCCGTAGTATAATAGCTACGATGCAAGCTACGTCTCGGTACAACTATTACGAAATCCTGGAACTCACCGCAAACGCTCCTCAACATGAGGTGACTGCGGCCTACGAGCGTGCCCGATCCACTTACTCGGGCGAAAACCCTGCCATCTATACAATTTTCTCTGAACAGGAAGCTCGTGAACTTTTGGTTCTTATCGAAGAAGCCTATCAAGTTCTTGGCAATAAGATTCTAAGAAACATCTACGACCAACGCCTTTTAAGTGGCAACGCCTCATTGAACGACCTTACCTATTCGTCAATTGTGGAAGCCAGCAAACAAGTGTTTCCTGAACAACGGGCCGAAAAGACAATCACTTCTTATAAGAAAAATGACGCCTTCGAAAAAGAAATTTCTACCCAGGACAACTGGGACGGCTCTTTCCTTAAGAAAGTTCGTGAATACAAACAACTGACTTCTCAAAAAATCAGTGAAATCACTAAAATCAATTCGTACTACGTCACAGCCATCGAAAATATGGATCCGGAAAATCTCCCGGCAGTTGTTTTCGTTCGTGGCTACGTCGTACAAATCGCAAAAGCTCTAGGTCTTGACGACAAAAAGGTCGCTGATTCCTATATGAAAAATTTCAAAAGCGGTCTTGGAAAATAGCACAGCTCCTTCAAAAATAAAAATATCGGCAACCAGCGAGATGCATGGGCTTCGTCTGGATAAAGCCATCGCCTTGATTGCAGAAATCGGCACACGCTCCAGAGCAAGTCACTTGATTGAATCAAACTCTGTCTTACTCAATGGAAAGTCCGTGAAGCCCTCTGTTCTGGTAAAAGAGCATGATCTGATTGAGGTGACTTTGCCAGCACCCGTGCCCACAGATCTCCAGCCTTATGACTACAAGCTGGATGTCCTCTTTGAAGATGAGGATCTCATTGTTATCAACAAACCTTCGGGTTTGGTGGTTCATCCCGCAGCAGGACACGCCCAAGACACCCTGGTCAATGCTTTGCTTGCGCACACCGATGATCTTTCAATGAAGTTCGGCGAGGAGCGCCCCGGGATTGTGCACCGCTTGGACAAAGAAACAAGCGGGGTCCTGGTCATTGCAAAAAACGATAAATCCCACGAGGCCTTAACATCCCAGTTCAAAGAGCGATCAACTCACAGAATCTATTACGCTGTTTGCCTGGGAACCGCAAAAAATCTTCGCGGAGACATCACGAGCTTTTTGGCAAGACATCCGACGGACCGAAAGCGCTACGCCTCTGTTTTGGGAACCGACAGAAAGCCTCTTCAGGATAAGGAAAATCCTCCGTCTATTGGCAAGTGGGCCCTCACTCATTACGAAGTTTTAAGTCGTAAAAGTGGACTCAGTTATCTTAAGTTAAAACTTGAAACAGGTCGCACTCACCAGATCCGCGTCCACCTTTCTGAAAGTGGGCTGCCTATTGCTGGGGATCTTCTTTATGGGGCGGATAAGAAAATAAAGACGGTCGAAGCGCGAGGCACTCAGGAAGAGATTCGTGCTCTGCCTCGCTTTCTTCTTCATGCGGCAGAACTAGCATTTACCCACCCTCGAACACAAGAACGAATGTCCTTTGCAAAAGATTGGCCCGAAGACATTCAAGTCCTTTTAAAAAAATGGGGACTCCGATGAACTTAGAACAAACCGATTATGGCTATGAACTTAGAACGCCTTCTTTGACCATTTTTATGGGAGGAACTCGAGCACAGCTTCCGCAGCTTGTTCCTGTCTATCCCGATTATTCTTTGGTGAGACTCAAACAAATCCACAGTGACGCCGTTGTTGAAACCAAAGATGTGTCTTTGGACTATCAAGTGATCGCTGATGCGCACTACACTCGGGAAAAGAATATCGCTTTGTGCGTGATCACCGCGGACTGCGTGCCCGTCTTCTTCTACGATCACCAAACCGGGCTTATCGCAGGAGTTCACGCGGGATGGAGAGGGGTCGCCGCAAAAATCCTGGGCAAAACGATTCAGAAGCTCACGGAACAAGGCGCCTCTCCAGGGAATCTTAATGTCATTATTGGCCCTCACATTCAAAAACCAAGTTTCGAAGTGGGAAATGACGTGCGCGATCTGATCCTATCAAGTCTGGGTCCCTTAAGCCCGTCAGAGCGCGCCTTCTACTATGACACAGTCACTGAAACAAAAGCCCTCGTCGATCTCAATCAAGTAGTAAGAACCCAGCTGCAACAAGAGGGGATCAATTTTGAAAACCTTTTTGATCTTCATATCGATACAGTAACAAGTCCTCAGTTTCACTCCTATCGTCGTGATAAAGAAAAATCAGGTCGACAAATTAGCTTCATCTGTCGCACTTCATGATCCTCCCTCAAAGCTTTTATTTGGATGACACCGTCACTGTGGCCAAGTCTTTACTGGGCAAGGTTCTTCATATAAAAACTGGCAACACAGAAAGACGAGCCCGCATCGTCGAAGTGGAGGCGTATCTTGGAGTCACAGATCCGGCTTGCCACACTTTTGAGAATCGAAGAACAAACCGAACCCAGTCTATGTATTTGCAGGGCGGACACAGCTATGTGTATTTGATCTATGGCATGTACCACTGTCTCAATTTCGTAACTAGAACAGAAGCGCATCCAGAAGCAGTTCTTATTCGCGCTGTTCAGCCTCTTGACGTCGAGTCACATCTTAAGAAAAAAGATATTAAAACAAACGGCCCCGGAAAACTTTGTCGACATTATGAGATCACTCGAGATCACGATGGACTTCGTCTTTGGAAAAAGAGTTCCGCTCTTTACGTCAGCGATGATGGGTTTAAGGTTTCAGCAAAGCAGATTATTTCTTGTCCGCGCATTGGCGTGGACTACGCAGGCGAAGCCGCTCAATGGCCTCTGCGCTTTTATCTAAAAGAAAATGTGTTTGTTTCTCGAGTTTAAACAAGCTCGGGCTAATTTTAGATCTGAGATAATAAGAAAATTTGGGAAGTAAAAATGGTGGCTTGAGACGGAATTGAACCGCCGACACAAGGATTTTCAGTCCTCTGCTCTACCAACTGAGCTACCAAGCCACTGGAATTCAAAGAGACCAAATGTTTATCTTTTGGCCCCTTTGATGTCAACAATTAGGCTTTATCAAAGGCAGATTTTAAATCCGCCAAAAGATCGTTGAGGTCTTCAACCCCCACAGAGAGACGAATGAGGGAGTCATCAATCCCCAAAACCTTGCGGGTCTCCGCGGGAACGGAGGCGTGCGTCATAATCGCAGGGTGCTCAATCAGGCTCTCAACCCCTCCCAAGCTCTCAGCAAGGGCAAAAACATTCACATTTTCCAAAAATTTACGGGCCGAATCCATTCCACCCTTGATGTAGAACGTAATCATGCCCCCAAAACCATGCATCTGCTCTTTCGCCAGGGCGTGCTGAGGATGGCTTTCAAGGCCTGGATAGATAACTTTTTCAACTTTTGGATGGGCCTCCAAGAATTTCGCGATCGCCATCGCGTTTTCTTGATGGGCCTTCATACGAAGAGGCAGTGTTTTTAAACTTCTTAGGCACATGAACGAATCAAAAGGCCCCTGAATTGCCCCCATGCCGTTGCTCAAAAAGGCCATTTTTTCTGCAATATCATCTCGAGATGTCACTGCAACGCCGCCCACCACATCGCTATGGCCGCCAATGTATTTTGTCGCTGAGTGAACTACAATATCCGCACCCAACTCTAGAGGTCTTTGGAAGTAGGGGCTCATGAAGGTATTATCCACAGCCACGATAATACCCTTGGCTTTTGCCAATGCGGAAATCTTCTTAATGTCGACCAACTTCAGGGTTGGATTGGTCGGCGTTTCAAGCCAAACCAT
>JAHRXB010000215.1 GCA_019104905.1 Bdellovibrio sp. | reverse complement strand
CTCTTTAGGAGAAACCCTCACGGAAAGACTCAAAAAAGAGTATGACGTTGCCTGGGGAAAAAGTTTCAGTGAAGCGTGGACTCTTTTTTCAAAATCCAAAGACTTCGACATCATCATTTTAGATGTTGGGCTTCCTGATGGAAATGGTTTTGAGTTGGCGGAAAAAATTAAGCAGGTTTCACCTGTCTTATTTCTATTTTTAACGGCTCAGGCCGATGCCGAATCTCGCTTAAGAGGATTTGAATTGGGTGCTGAAGAATATATTCCCAAACCTTTTCACCTCAAGGAACTCTTACTTCGCGTGAAGCACGTCCTGGAAGCTCACGCTCCGGCACGGGAAATTGAACTTGAGTCCTGCACCGTGAACTTCACCAACATGACCGTACAAAAAAAGTCTGGTCAGATCGAATATCCTCCCGTCACGGATATGAAGATCCTGCAGCTTCTTATTGAAAAATCCCCCCGCGTTCTGAGTCGTGATGAGATCATGAATGAAATCTGGGGTGTTGATAAGAATCCAAGTCATCGAACAATTGATAATATTATTGTGCGCCTACGACAACTACTGGGAAGCGATGGGGATAAACACATTCGCTCCGTTCGCGGCGTCGGCTACCAATGGTCCGTGGAGGAACCCTCATGAATACTCTTTTTAAAAATGCTCTACAAAGAACTCCTCAAGCCGTTCCTCCGATTTGGTTTATGCGCCAAGCGGGTCGCTATCACAAACACTATCAAGGACTTCGTTCTCAGCACTCGTTCATGGAGCTTTGTAAGAATCCAGAACTAGCGGCTCAAGTCGCTCTGGGGCCTGTGGCTGAGTTTGATTTTGATGTCTCCATTCTTTTCAGCGACATTCTTTTTCCTCTTGAAGCTTTGGGCATGGGGCTGGACTACACCGATCACGGCCCTCAATTGGCGTTCAAACTGAATCCTGAAACGATCTCTCAGTTAGGTTCGGTCGAAAAAGCGATTGAGCTTATGGGCTTCCAGAAAGAAGCGATGAAGGCCACGCGAGCCGTCCTTCCCTCGAATAAAAGTTTGATTGGCTTTGTGGGAGGTCCTTGGACTCTGTTTGTCTATGCGGTGGAGGGTTCTCATGCGGGCTCCCTCACCCAATCCAAGTCCTTAATCTCTTTGTTCCCTCAGTTTTTAGAGAAAATGTACCCCTTGCTCAAAGAAAATATTCGTATGCAATTTGAAGGGGGCGCTGAAGTGGTGATGGTGATGGATACCGCTTCGGGAGAAGTCAGCCCGGCGTTCTTTCAACAATGGAGTCAGCCCATCTTGACTCGTCTGGCTCAAGATTTCCCTGGCAAGATCGGTTTTTACTCTAAAGGCACACAACCTGCTTTCTTTAATAAAGCCTTCACCGATCTTCCGTGGGCAGGTCAGGGTTTCGACCATCGCTGTTCTCTTGCAGAGTCCTTCAAAATTCAAAATAAAGGTTTTGTTCAAGGCAACTTCGATCAAGGCATGCTCTTTATGGACGAGACTGACTTTAAATCAGCCCTTAAAACTTTCTTGGCCCCGATGAAAGAGATGACTCTTCAAGAACGTGCCGGCTGGGTTTGTGGTTTAGGTCACGGCGTTCTTCCGAAAACTCCGGAAAAGAATGTGAAGCTGTTTGTTGAGACCGTCCGCAAGGAGCTTTTATGATGAAAGACCTTTTAGCCAAATACGACGTTCCGGCTCCTCGCTATACTTCTTACCCGACGGTACCCTATTGGGAAACCAATCCCACCGACTCTCAGTGGGTGGAGCATCTTCGCGCGACTTTGCAAGAAAAGCCGGGAGGATGGTCTCTGTATTTACACATCCCTTTCTGTGAAAGTCTTTGCACCTTCTGTGGTTGCAACAACATCATCACCAAAGATCATAAAAGAGAAACCCCCTATGTGGATCTGATCTTGAAAGAGTGGCAGCTTTACACTGAGCAAGTGCCAGAGCTTTTGCAAAAGCCTTTGAAACACATTCATCTTGGCGGCGGCACTCCCACGTTCCTTTCGGCCGAATCTTTGGTGACTTTGTTAAAACCTATTTTATCTCGCGTAAAAATTGATCCACAAGATTTCGAAGGCTCGATTGAGGTGGATCCGCGTCGCACGAATCCTGAACAGCTCAAGGCTTTACGTGAATTGGGTTTCACTCGCGTCAGTATGGGCGTTCAAGATTTCCATCCTGAAGTGCAAAGACTGGTTAATCGCATTCAGCCCTACGAAATCACCGCCGGACTTACCAAAGCGGCTCGAGACATGGGTTACACCTCCGTGAACTTTGACTTGATTTATGGATTGGCTCGTCAGACGGCTGAATCCATTCGCGAAACAGCCCAAGCCACGGTTGAACTGCGCCCGGATCGTATTGCACTCTATAGTTTTGCCTTGGTTCCTTGGATTCGTCCTCAACAAAGACTTTTTAAAGACGAGGACCTCCCTAAGGCCGCGGAAAAAAGAGAACTCTATGAGATCGCTCGGGGCATCCTTTTGAATGCGGGTTATGTCGAAGTGGGCATGGATCACTTTGCTCTTCCCACAGACAATCTCTGTGTCGCGATGAATGAAAAACGTCTGCATCGCAACTTCATGGGTTACACCGATCAACGCACTGATGTCCTTTTGGGGATGGGCGTCTCTTCCATTTCTGAAACACCTTACAGCTTTCATCAAAATGAAAAAGTTTTGCCTCTTTACGAAGCGGCTCTTAAAGAGGGGCGTCTGCCCAGCTTGCGTGGTCACGTCCTGACTGAAGAAGACAAGATTCGTCGTGATCAGATCATGAAGCTGATGACTGAATTTGAAGTGGACTTCATCGATGAAGCTCAAGAAGCTCAGTCGCAACAATTCCTTGAGGAAATGTTGAAGGATTCGTTGGTGGAGATTCGCGACCACAAGTTGATTGTTAAAGATGCGGGCCGCCCCTTTTTGCGTAACGCCTGTGTGTTTTTCGATGAGCGTTTAAAACAAAAACAACCTCAAACAAAAATTTTCTCTCAATCTATATGAAAACTGTCAGTGTCGTCGGGGCCGGTTTTGCCGGCCTTTCTGTGTCTCTTAAATTGGCTCAAAAAGGATTTCAAGTCGACCTCTATGAAAGTTCGTCGCGTGTGGGAGGCCTTTTAGGAACCGACACCACCGAACATGGCATCGCCGAACGGGCCGCCAATGCCCTCATTCGTACCTCCAAAGCAGAAGATCTTTTTAACGAGCTCGGTCTGAAACCCAGTCTTCCGTTAGCCTCGGCGAAAAAACGATTCCTCTTTCGCAAAAGACCCCGAACTTGGCCTTTAAGCTTCTCTGAAACCTTGGGTCTGATCTGCCGGGTTCTTCCCAGGTTGCTGAAAGGAAAGACCTCGCTGAAACCCCAATCCCAGGAAACTTTGGAACAATGGGGTTTACGCCTTTTAGGTCCCCCAGCGACCCAGCATATTCTGGGTCCCGCCATGCAGGGCATTTATGGCAATGAGATCTCTGGTTTAAGTGCCAGCGTGATTTTAGGACCTCTCTTTTCAAAAAAGAAAAAAGACAAGTATCAGGGACTGCTCACAGGCCCTGGAGGTATGCAAGATCTGGTCAATCATCTCGAAGCAAAGCTGAAAGAGTTGGGCGTGAGAATTCATCTGAATACCTCTGTGAACGTCAGCGAACTCAAAGGTCCCGTCATCATCGCCACCTCCGCGTCGGCGGCTTGCGGTTTGCTTAAAGAGTCCCACCCCTCTTTGTCACAAGTCCTTTCTGAAATCCGCATGTCGTCTCTCATGAGTGTCACCTTGTTCTTCAACAAAGCCCAGACCACTTATCAAGGTTTTGGCTGTCTCATTCCTCGAGGATATGGTTTAAAATCCTTGGGTGTATTGATGAACTCTTATATTTTTGCAGATCGCAACAAAACCTATAATGAGACGTGGATGATGGGTGGAGAAAAAGAGCAAGATCTGCTCAGCTTCTCTGATTCAGATCTATTAAAATTGATTGCCGACGAGCGTTTCCGCATTCTTGGTCACAAAGAAAGTCTTTTGGACTACCGGATCAACCGCTGGGACAAGGCACTCCCCTACTATGACCTTCAGTTGGAAAAGACTTTGGAACTTTTAAAAAGCATGCTCCCTGCCAAAGATCTATACCTGCATGGAAACTACCTGGGCGGTATTGGCTTAAGTAAAATTCTTGAACGCAGCGAAGTTTTAGCTGAAGAAATCGCGAGTCGCTATGCCTAAAAAAGGCGTTCTTCTTCTTAACATTGGAAGCCCTCGAACTTACCAGGTTCATGATGTTAAAAAGTATCTGAAAACTTTTTTAATGGATAAGGACATCATCAGCATTCCCTATCCTGCAAGATGGCTTCTGGTTCACGGATTGATCGTCCCACGCAGAGCTCCCTATTCTGCAGCCAACTATCAAAAGATCTGGATGACCAATGAAGGGTCCCCCTTGACCGTGTACACGGATCGCTTTGCAAAAAAGCTTCAAGCGGAACTGGGCGAAGACTATGTCGTCAAAGTTGGTATGCGTTATGCCGAGCCCTCTATCGAAAAGGCCTTAAGGGAATTTGGAGAAATGGATCTGGAGACTCTGATTCTTGCGCCTCTGTATCCTCAATACGCCGAGGCCACAACGGGCTCCTCGCTCAAAGAGGTCGATCGCCTCATCGGTCGACTGGGGCTGGAGGTGCCAACAGAAACTTTGCCACCTTTCTTTGAGGATCCCGCCTTTATTGAACCCTCTGTGCAAATGATTCGACAAACTTTGGCCGACAAAAAGGTGGATCATTATCTTTTCTCGTTTCATGGTCTGCCTGAAAAACAAATTCGCAAAGTTCAGGGCTGTCTTCGAACTGACGGCTGCTGTTTCGAAAAAAATGCCTGCGCCAAGAACTGCTATCGGGCCCAGTGCTATGCCACTGCCACACGAATCGCTGAGTCCTTGGGGCTTCTTGACAGTCACTGGAGTGTATCATTCCAATCTAGATTAGGACGTGGTGAATGGCTGAAACCCGCAACCGATCACACCCTAGAAATACTAGCGCAGACAAATAAAAAGAAGATCGCCGTCCTCTGTCCCTCTTTTGTCACCGACTGCCTTGAGACATTGGAAGAAATCGGCCTTGAAGGGCAAGCCCACTTTAAAGAACACGGCGGGGAAGAATACACCTTGATCCCCTGCCTGAATGACAACGAGATCTGGACCCGTCGCTTTGCTGAACTTCTGATGGGATTAAAGATCGTCGAAGCGGAATCAGAACTGACACCGTTTGTCTCATTTTGAAGCGCAAAAAGCGTCACTGTATCTAAAATAGACACCCACATTGCCATTTTAAAATGTGCCTACAACGGCACACTCCGTGTATGGAAGGCTACGTCGACTAGGAGAACTAGATGGTCAACTCGTTTAAGAAGAAAATGCTGTACGTAACGTTGGGATCCCTGCTGGCCGCTTCATCAGCTTCAGCAAAGGTCTATGTCAACTCCATGTGCCACATGAAAGCCAATTCCGAAGGGCGAGTCATCGAAGGCGATAAAAATAAAGGCGAAAAATTCCCTCTGGCCTCTATTTCAAAAGTCGTCACCGCCTTGTGGGCCGTCGAAAAGCTTGGACCCGACTATCGTTATGCCACAAAACTTCATGTGAATACGGTCGGCAACGACAGCTATGATGTTCATATCGAAGGCAGCCGCGATCCTATTTTTGGAAGAAATGCCAGCTACTTCCTTATTTCAGAACTTAACCGCGCGGGCGTCGACATCAAGAAGATTGAAAACCTGACTTTTGATGAAAACTTCCTTTTAGACTGGCTGGCGGAAGAGAAACCTCGCATCGGCGGAGACACTCCGTACTACGATACCATCGAAAAGCAGACAGAGGCTGTTCGCAGATCCCTTTTGGCGGACTTCGCCACTCCTATTCGCAAGGAAATGTATGCCGCCTTAAAAGCCAAGGCCGACAGAATTGGCGCAAAAATGGAGAGCAACCCGACTATCAGCGTCCGTCGCGTGGAGTTTAAGGCTAAGCGTGATTTTGCAAAAACGCCTGAAATGACAACATTGGTTTATCGTTCGGCGCCCATGCGCACGATCTTAAAGCGCATGAACAATCAATCTAATAACTATATCGCCGACACTCTTTACTGGAACTTGGGCGGCACCTCAGAGTTCAATCGCTTTATCAAAGGTGCGCTGTCTGTGGGAACAGATGAAATTGAATTCCATTTGGGATCCGGCAACAATGCCAACTACATCTATAATCCCAACACCGATATCTACAATGAGGCGACTTGTGAAACGATGATCAAGGTTCTTTACAGACTTGATAAAACTTTAGAGAAGTCAGGTTACGAACTTAATGAGATCATGGCTGTCGCTGGTGTTGACCAGAGCTCCACGGTCGCGGGCTATGGCGGTAACTTCTCGGGATCCACGGTTGCTAAAACAGGAAGTGTCAATAAAGCTAAAACCTTGACGGGAACGGTTTCGACGAAAAATGGCGTGATCTACTTCGCTGTCCTCATGCACACAGACAACAGAACCGAATGGGGTGCTGCAAGTGCGACGATCAAAGAAAAGGTCAACGACCTGATCGTTTCCAACGGAGGACCTAAGAAGATCAAATATGAAGAGCTTCTTCCTCTTCCTTTTGATGCTGACTCGAAGTTGACGAATGCGACTGCCGCCGTGGGCAGCAAAGGCTAACAGAGGACCATGATATGAAGATTTACTTAAAAATTTTATCCATCCTGGCCCTGCTGTCTTCCACTTGTTTAGCCAAGACATCGATGGAAAAGACTACTTCTGCCGCGAAGGTCAAAGCCGTCCTTGAGGCTGCAGAAACCGGCGATGCGGAAAAATTTAATGCTCTTTTAAAAGATAAAACCATCGATCTGAATGCCCAAGATGAAACAGGAATGACGCCTCTTATGAGTGCAGCCCTAGGTGGCAACGTCGACATGGTCAAAAAACTTTTGGCAAAAAAAGTGAAGTTAGAGCTGAAAAACCAAGTGGGCGATACGGCTTTGGCTGTCGCATTGACCAATGATCAACTTGATTCCGCCAAAGTTCTTATCAATGCCGGAGCCAATGTAGACTTGATCGTTGCAGGCGAGAATAAAGATACTTTGTTGATGAGAGCCGCCAGTAACAATGCCGATATCACCGCTTTGATCCTTAAGAAGAATAAGGGTCTGATCAATAAAACCAACAAACTCGGCGAAACGGCGTTAATGCAAAGTGTTCGCTTTGGAAACAACGATTCCGTCAAAATGCTTTTAAAAGCCGGAGCTGACGTGAAGGCGAAGAACAAAGAAGGTCTTTCCGCTCTAGATATTGCAAAAAAATCTAGTAACGAAGAAGCCATAAAACTTCTTTCTGCAAAAAAATAGTCAGGCTTTTTTAAAGAGCTGACGGCGGATACAGATACACGACAAACGTGTACAGATAAAAAAGACTCACGGAAAGCAAGGCGACAGAAAAAACGACCTTGAGGAGCTTGGCTGGCAACAAATAGGCGTACTTCGCCCCCAGCTGAGCTCCGATAATCACGCCAGTCCCACTGAACAAAAGAACATCCAGACTGATGTTTCCCCAGGTTAAATTAAACAATGAAATCAACCAGTCCGCACAGGCCTCTAAAAACACGGCTGTCGCGTTCGCCCGCAAGTTGGTCAGCTTTCCTTTTTGCTCCAGCATGGGCTGCGATACTTCAGCAACACCGGTCCCCGTGCATGCGGAAAAACATCCCGCAGACAGAAAAACAAGCCAGTACTTTTTAGCAAATCCAGGACGGAGATGCGTCTTAAATCCAAAACGGTTCTTAAGAGCCAGTCCCATTTGATAGGTGGCGACGGCGAAAACAACCAGTCCCACAATCAAACGCAACCAGGGCGCTGGTAAGTAACTAAAAACGAACAGCCCCAGAAATACTCCCAAGAAAATATACAGCAACAAAGACGTTATCTGCGTGCGATCCAGCATCTTTTGCTTAGCATATCTCCAGGCTCCACTGGTCATGCCCAAGGTCTCTGTGGCAATTCCAGTCGCAATCGAATTAATAAGGGGAACATTCAGACCAAAATAGAAGAACGGCTGGAAGAAAACTCCTCCGGAAAAGCCCGTTGCATTGGCGGTCATAGCGATAATCACTGACGCTGGGAAAATATACCAGTATTCCCAATTAATCACTTCGAAGGCCTTTCCCTTCTCTTTCCACTCCCTGGTATTAAAAAATAAAAAAGGCGCCTTCGTGGCGCCTTTTCATCTTCTTAAGAGAATAATCTCTTAAAGAACCCTGAGATTTTCTGCCCCAGGGACTTCGAGGCCACCACCGGAGCATGCTTCTTAGCATGATGCTGCGGATGGGGTCCCTTACGATGTTCGTGCTTTTTGTGTTCTGGGCGTTTGTGTTTTCCACCCTCATGTTTTTTATGCTCTGGACGAGGTTGTGCTGCCGCAGGACGCCCGCCATGAGCTGACTTCTGCTGATCACGAGGACCTTTTTCATGACGACGTTGTTCCCCGCCACGACGATCTCTGTCTCTGTCGCGATCACGGCCGCCACCACCTCCGCGACGTTCACCGCGCTCTCCACGCTCGGGACGATCCCCGCGAGGAGCCCGCGCACGATCCAAGGACTTCGGATAGTGACCTTCATGATGATGGGACATCGGCTTGAATTCTTGAACCAACTGATCGTTCTCAAGGTAACCGACTTCAACCTTGTGTTTCAAATAATCTTCGATGCGCGCCAAGGACTCGATATCCTTGTCACCCACCAATGAAAACGCCTGACCCGTTGTTCCCGCTCGACCCGTACGACCGATGCGGTGAACATAGGATTCACTGTCCATAGGAAGTTCGTAGTTGATAACAAGGTCAACACCTTTGATATCCAAGCCTCGGGCGGCCACATCTGTCGCCACGAGAATGTTCATGTTGTTTTCCGCTTTAAACTGCTCAATCACGCGATTGCGCTGAGCTTGAGTCAAAAGACTGGAAATCGCCATAGCCGGAATTCCATTATCCACCAAAAACTTCGCGATCTTTTCAACACTCAACTTGAAGTTCGTGAAGATGATCGCCTGTTTGGGGTTGCTCATCTTCAGCAAAGATAGAAGATGCTGAGGCTTTTCATCGCTGCCCACATGGAAGATCTGATCTTTCACGTTTTCAGCCTTGGCTTGGTCACGGCTGATATTGATCTCAACAGGCTCGGAACCAAACTGGTAGGCGGTATTAAGAACATCAAAGTTCAAAGTCGCACTGAATACCAGGAACTGGCGTTCACGCGGAACTCTTTGCAGGATGTACTTCATGTCGTCCTTAAAGCCCATGTCAAACATGCGATCGGCTTCATCGAAAACGATCGCGCGGACTTGCTTCAGATCAACAAGATGTTCTTTGTAAAGATCAATCAAACGTCCTGGGGTTGCGACAACAAATTCAACACCATTCTTCAGTGCTTCTTTTTGTTTGTCATAGCCCGTTCCACCGTAAATAGCGAAACCACGAAGGCCCGCTTCGGCGCCAAACTTGGCGATGTTTTCGTAAACCTGTTCTGCCAATTCACGCGTGGGAACCAAGATCAAAATAAAATTCTGTGGTTTCCAATCTTTGAACGCTCTTTTTTCGATAAGAGCCTTTTGTTCTTCCGTCACATCGCCCGCAGCGGGACGTGCACGAAGAATTCTTTCCATCAAAGGGATGACAAAAGCGGCCGTCTTACCCGTTCCGGTCTGTGCAAGCCCGGCGACATCTTTACCATCAAGAATCGTCGGCATCGCCTGTTCTTGGATAGGAGTGCAATCCTCATAATTCATTTTTTGGATTGCTGCTAATAAACTAGACTCTAAATTTAACTCTGAAAATTTCAACTTTCACTACTCCGGTCTGAAGCTCTCAAGGTACTGACCAGGGAGCTAAATGTCAAAGAGGGGGCTTAAAAGCCGCCTACAAACAGTTTTAAAGCCTCGATAAAAGCCTGAGGTTGATCTGAATGGACCCAATGGCCCGCCCCAGGGATTTCGACGCCCTTAATCATAGAATTGCTGGCCAACATTTTTGTATAACTCTCATGGCTTAACTCCGTCGAGTTCCCACCCCGAATTAACAAGGTCGGAACCTGCAGCCCCTGCACCTCGGCCCAACGGTCATCACTCCGCCCCTGACGGACGGACTCAATGATCGCTCGCTTGGAGAACTTCCAGTCCACCGTTCCGTTGGGTTTTTCCTCCACGTTCGCATAAAAATAGTTCGCCATAACCATCACATCTTCCCGGGTCTTCGCGGTTTTCACGAAGTCCTCAAAGAAGTACCGTCGAGCCTCGGTTCGGGAGGCAAAGGGCGTTGGCACAAGATTCAGCAAATACTCATAGTACTCGTGGGCTTGAGGGCTGGACTCGGGACCAATGTCTTCAACCACCAGATGGCTCAGTCTCTCGGGGAAGCGCGTGGCAAAATTCATAACATTTCGCCCCCCCATAGAGTGCCCCACTAAGATAAACTTCTCCCAACCCAACTCGTCCACGATACGTCGAAGATCATTTGCATAGTCTTCAGGGGCATAACCGGCCTCGGGCTTAAACGATCGCCCATGGCCTCGCTGATCATAAGCCAAACAACGTTCTGTAGACTCAAGGCCCGTGATGATTCGGCGCCAGTTTTGCCCATAGCCCATGAGACCATGCAAAAACACCCATTTGCGCCCATTCTCGGGGCCGTAGAAGTGATGGTAGAAATTGTTAAGATACGACATGAGGCCTATATACTCCTCAGCCAGAGGTTCGTCATGTTTAAAGTGCGGGATAAATTTTAGGCTCCCTCAATTATTTCAAGGACTTAAGGTCAAGATCTGTTCTTCAGAGTTTTTTTTATTCCAATTTGAATTTTGATGCCAAGGGATGTAGATTCAGCCTCAATGAGATCTCAACAAAAGCCCCAGCTCCATGAGGACTGGATCGACTCCTATGCATTAAGAATTGTCCGTAACCTTCAAGAGGCCGGATTTGAAACCTACCTCGTCGGGGGCTGCGTGCGCGATTTGCTTGTGGGAATCCATCCCAAAGATTTCGACATCGCCACCAATGCGTTACCCAACCAAGTTCGTAAAAAAGTTCCCAATGCTTATGTCATCGGTCGTCGTTTTAAGCTGGTTTTGGTCAAACGTGGCGACCAACAGTTCGAGGTCGCGACATTCCGCCGTAACGTCACTCAAGACGAACTCAACACCTTAGGGGACGAGGCTGTCGATGGAGATAACTACTTCGGCACGGTCGAAGAAGATGCCCAACGCCGCGACTTCACCGCCAATGCGGTTTTTTATGATCCGGTGAAGCATAAACTCATTGATCACTGTGGCGGCATTCAGGATATCGAAAATCGCGTGTTACGAATGATCGGGGATCCCAAAGAGCGATTGATCGAAGATCCCATCCGTATTTTGCGTGCGATCCGCTTGTCTCATAAATTGCATTTTTCCATCGAATCATCCATGCGTGCCGCGATTGCTGAATGCAGTGGGGAACTTAAAAAGTCCGTTCTGCCCCGTCGTCGCGAAGAGTGGCTGAAGTTTTTGCGATTGAAAGAGCCGCACCTGGCGTTCATGGAACTTTTTGATTTGCACATCTTAGAACAAATCTTTCCTGGTCTTCATTCCGTTTTCATGGATCCGGCTAAGATGGAGATTTTTGAAATCCATCTGGCGCGCATTAATTTGGCGGGAATCGACAAACAAGATTCCACCGAACTTTTTGCTGGATTCATGATGGCGTTCTTAAAAGCCCAGTACGGGGAAGATCCTTGGAATCATGACGAGTTGATGAATGATTCTCGACTGGCTTATTTCATGCGTGAAGAAGTTGGAATTTTCAAACAGGAAACCGCCGTGTTTTTTAAAGCCCTGCACATCATGCAAGGACTGCATCGAATTGAAAGTTACTCACGCAAAGGAGAGCGTCGTCAAATGGCCTTCATTCACAATGAAGCCTTTGGCTTGGCGTTGAAACTTGCTCACATGGATTATTCTCTTTCCGGTGCCGAAATGCAGTACTGGGTGCAACAAGTAGAGAAATACCGTGACGGAATGCCGGTGAAGAGTTCGGAAGAGACGCGGCATTGAATCCGCGAAGATATCTCAATTTAAAACATTCAAATTCGATATAAACCCTCCATCTTGTGATTCTAAGAACGCCATAAGATAATAGTCTCATATGTCACCATTGACTGATTCTTAACAAGAATCAGTTTAATTATGGAAGGTTTTAACGATGGGGCTGGAGAAGAAGAATACATTTCTAATTGTCAGCGGAGATAAAACTCGCGTTCAACGTTGCACCGATGTGCTCACGAGAAATTTTCCAAATTGCACGATCTTTCACGGAGCCGAGTGGTTTGAGACCAAATACAAACTCGACAACGTTCACCCTAAAGCCATTTTGATCGATGAGTATCTGCCCAAAGGATCTGGCTTTGAAATCGTCTCAAAGATTCTCAAAGAAAAAAGCAACGATGACATCTCTATCATCATCATGTCTTACGTCGCCGACCACGACCTCTTCGCTGCGGAAGTTGCGTCAGGGCGCGTGCAATTTCTCACAGAGCCCGATCGCGAACAGGCTGTTGTCGACTGCGTTTCTAAAATCGTTTCACCCAAGAAAAACGAATCACAGCCTCAGTACGAACTAAAACAGCTCAACCCCGGTGATGTTCTTTTCAAAGAGGGCGATCACACGGAAATGGCCTATATCGTAAAAAAAGGCAGTCTGCGTGCATACTCTGAAGGTCCCGATGGAGACAAAGTTATGCTGGGTGAAATCATGCCCGGAGAATTTGTCGGAGAAATGGGGCACTTCAATCATGAACCCCGCTCTGCGACCGTCGAGGCCATTACAGAAGTGGAGTTGATTGCAATTCCCAATGGCTCTTTAGACAACGTCATCTTTGCCCGCCCTTCGTGGGCGAAGGCCCTTGTTAAAACACTGTCACAAAGACTGAAGAAAGCGAACAAAGCCCTCACTGGTTAACGAGAGGTTTTTACTTTCCCACGCTCGTTCCGATGTCGCGAGGATCTGCCACTCCATGAAGTGTCGACCCCTCGCGAGTGACAGCCATCACATTGCAAGGAATAGGTTCAAGGCGCACATCGTACCCCAATGCCTTCAGCTCTTGAAGAACCTCCGGGCGTGGCCCGGGTGGATCGATATAAAGAACATCGGGCTGCCACTGATGATGGTAGCGAACCGACGCGACGGCATCATACAAGGGCATCTTAAACTCAACATAATTCAAAATCGTCTGAGCCACGCAACTGATAATGCGTGTCCCTCCAGGGGCTCCCACGGCCATGATGGGCTTTCCCTCTTTCAGTAGAAGAGTCGGGGACATGCTGCTTAAAGGGGTTTTCTTTGGCGCAATGGCATTGGCCTTCCCGCCGATCGCCCCAAAAAGATTAGCACTTCCCTCTTGCGCTGAAAAATCATCCATCTCATTATTCAGCACCACGCCGGTTCCTGGCGCGACCACCGCCGCCCCCATCCAACCATTGATCGTCTGAGTTGTGCTCACCGCATTGCCTTGAGCATCCATCAGCGACAAATGAGTCGTCTCTGTCGACTCATAAGGAAGAGGATTCCCGGCCTTGACCTCCCCGGCCTTGCGCGCTCGCTGTAAACTCACTTCGTTTCTTCGCGCATGAATGTATTCGGGCGAGATCAGCCCCTTCACCGGCACAGAAACAAAATCAGGGTCTCCAAGATAAGTCGCACGATCGGCAAAAGAGGATTGTAAAGCCGATGCGGCAAGATGGATCGACTTCTTTGAGAGGATTCCCTCTTGCAAAAGATGGTCATTTTCTAAAAAATTCAGAAACTGTATTACATGAACGCCCCCAGAGCTTGGCGGAGGCATTGAGTAAACTTGGTAGCCGTGAAATTGCCCCAGAAGAGGCTCGCGCCATTTCACCTCGTAGGTTTTTAAATCTTTATGAGTTAAAAGACCTCCATTGCTTTGTGAATAGCGCACAAGCGAATTTCCCACAGAACCGGAATAGAAACCGTCTTTCCCTTTTTGTGCAATCAAGCGCAATGTCTTTGCCAAATCTTTTTGAACCAGAAGAGTCCCTATCGGGGGTACTTGCCCCTGGGCATTTAAGAAAATGGATTTGGCTGCTGGATCTTTTTTGAGTTCGCTTGCGCGAAAGTCCAGAGCTCGATGAAATTCTTCATAGATGGGAAATCCTGTTTCAGCCAATTCAATGGCCGGCTGTAGAACCTTTTCCAACGGAAGACGTCCGAATTTTTTATGAACTTCAAGAAGTCCCGCCACCAAACCGGGAACAGCCACCGCAAGGGCTCCATTTTGAGAGCGCTGCGGACTAGCGACACCGTCTTTTCCCACATACATATTCTTGGTCGCAGCCAAGGGGGCCCGTTCCCGAAAGTCAATGGCATAGGTCTTCCCACTTTGAGCTTCATGATAAAGCATGAAGCCCCCGCCCCCAAGTCCCGTGGATTGAGGACGCTCCACCGACACTGCGAATGAGGCCGCCACGGTGGCGTCGATAATATTTCCTCCCAAAGAAAACATTTTTTCAGCAGCTTTTGTCGCAAAACGCCCTTGGGTCGAAACCACATACTGCGTTCCCACCGCCTCCGCGCTGGCATGATCCGACCGCTCGTTGGCCGTATGGATCACTCCATATCGAGACGACGTAGTTTGGCAACTTGTAACAAAGAAAGAAAGAACAAGAAGTACAGACGACAATGTTTTCATAGAATGATCCTAACGAAGGATCCAAAAAAAGTCACCCACACCATAAGGATGTGGGTGAAGAATAATCATTATGAACGGATTTTAAGCTGCGTTGCGAACCTGAACTTGATGCAATAAATCCCCGGCAATTTTATCCAAAGGAAGAACCTTATCGGCCGCACCTAAGGCAACCGCCGCTGCGGGCATTCCGTAGACAACGCAAGTTTCTTCATTCTGCGCCACCGTGTAAGCACCGGCATTCTTCATTTCAAGAAGGCCTTCCGCACCGTCTTTACCCATACCGGTTAAGACAACACCCAAGGCATTTTTACCCACAAACTTTGCCACGGACTTCATCAGATAATCGGCGGCGGGACGCACACTGTGCAACGCAGGCCCCTGATGAAGTTTCACGTAATAGAACGCACCACTGCGTGTGATCTCCATGTGATAGTTGCCGGGAGCAATCAACACTCGACCCGGCACAACCTGATCTCCGTCTACGGCTTCCTTCACCTCAAAGGGGAACATATTATTGAGATTATCGGCAAAGGATTTCGTGAACCCGGGAGGCATGTGCTGAACCACCAATGTCCCAGGAATGTCTGCTGGCATACCACTCAAGAATACCTTCAAAGCCTCTGTCCCACCCGTTGACGACGCCACCGCAATCAATTGGTGAGTTGTTCGAGCCAACGATGTTGGAGTTGATTTCGCAACGGGCCCCGAAGGGGACACCACTTTTTTAATGGGATTAATTCTGGCTTTTGCCACCACTCGGACTTTTTCCAAGATGGTTTGTGACAAGGACTCCAAACCCTGACTGACGTCAATGGACGGCTTTTCCATAATTTCAATGGCCCCGGCCTCCAAAGCACGAAGATAAGTTTCTGAACCGGTCTTCGCCAAACTTGAAAAGATGATGGTTCGAGTCGGAAAATGCTGCATGACTTTCTCTAAGAAGCTGATGCCATCCATACGCGGCATCTCAACATCTAAGGTCATGACATCAGGCTTTAATGCCACGAGTTTATCTCGTGCAATGTACGGGTCTGAAGCTGTCCCCACCACTTCCATATCTGGGCTGGAGCTAAAGATCTTTTCAAGCAGCTTACGAATTACTGCCGAGTCATCCACGATGAGAACACGAATTTTTTGCGCCATAGTCGAGCCTCAATTCCTTAAATCTTTTGGTAAACTGCTCTAGACAGCGGTTTAAGATCAGGATGCTTCACATTCCCAGATTCCGAATGGCCCAAAATAAGGTACCCACCCGGCGCCAAACAAGTCACCAGATTCTCAATCACTCTCTTTGTCGTTGGTTCGTCAAAATAAATTAAAACGTTTCGGCAAAAAATCACATGGAACTTATGCTGAAACTCATACTTCGGATTCATTAAGTTGAACGGAGCAAACCGAATCATGTCGTGAATTCGATCTTTGGCACGCCAATACTCTTCGCCATCCGACTTAACTTTTTCAAAATACTTCTGCCGTTGTGCCGGTGGCAATCCCTGCATTTCTCGTTCTTCATAAGTCCCGACAGAGGCTTTCTTTAAAACCTGCATATCGATATCTGTTGCAAGAATTCGCACCTTCGAGGAAGGGCTTTCACCAAGAGCTTCACAAGCTGTCATGGCAATAGTATACGGCTCTTGCCCTGTGCTCGCCGCCGCACACCAAAGACGCAGATCAGAACCAAATTTTTTTCCCATGTCTGGTAACACGCTTAAAAGGAAATCAAAATGATTCGACTCACGATAAAAAGAAGTCATATTCGTCGTCAGGGCTGAAATAAACTCTGACACCGTCTCTGGTGATCCTTTTTCCAGGATATCCCAATACTCTTCATAAGACTTCAAAGAGTGTCTTCGCAAAAGTTTGACAATGCGGTTTCGAATCAACGCATGATTCTTAGGCGTCAATGGCAAATCCACGCCCGCCAGATTATACATAAGTTCAGCAAACTTGCTAAACATCTTATCCGATAATTTGATCTCTTCAAAATCATTCAGAGACCCAATGACTTCCGCTTTTTTTACCGCCGTCATGCCGCCATCTCCCGACCTTTGACTACATTATTCACAAGCGCTCCGGGCTCAAGAATCAGCACCGTGCGACCGTCACCAAGAATCGCGGCCCCTGCCACTTCTGGGATGTCCTGACCTGTTGTAATTGGTTTTACAACCACTTGCGCCTGTCCTAAAACATCATCCACGGGGAAGGCCATCTG
>JAHRXB010000195.1 GCA_019104905.1 Bdellovibrio sp. | reverse complement strand
AATATATTGAAGCTCTTTGGCAAAGACGTCGGCCGCTTTTTTATTTGCGAAATACCCACCTTGTCGCAAGGAGGACGCGGTGATGGCCTTCACCACGCGAGCAATGAGTTGTCGCACCGACTTCTCGTGTTTGCTCTGAGGGACACCGACCTTACGGAAGTACTTGCTCGCAGCAATATCAATCGCCAGTTGCGACCACGCCGCCGGTGCCTCCACATTTTTCATTTCAAAAAAGATATGCCCTTCGCGATTGCGAATCTCGCAATCGACCTTCTTCCACTGAAACATCGCTTCGGGATTCTTCCCCGGTGCCACAAAATAGGACGGACTGTGCAAAGAATATTTTTTCATGAAAACATTGTAAATGTTTGCAAGGGATCCGCCAAGCCAAGCGCTGCTTGTCTTAGGTCCAGTGGGGTTAAGCCTCGGTAATCTAAATTAAGTTCAGTAAAGGTTTCTTGTTTGACTTCAACAAACAACCGTTAAGAGGGGGGTCTAGATACCAAAACCTTTTAGACAAGGGTGAATATGCAGCAAGCGACGATGAATAAGTCCCTGTTGATAATCAAAGCCTCTACCGGAGGGCTTGGCGCCGTGGAAGGTTTCCTGCGAAACCGAGACTGGAAAGTCAAAGCCACCACCAATCTCAAAGAGGCTTTGATTTATTTAGTTCAAGAACATCCCCAATTTGTCATGGTCGCCATAGACCACCCCAATCGAAAAATTCGCAATCTTCCAAAAATTCTGGCACAGGCCTTTCCCGTTTGTGTGATTGCCTTCTCGGAAAACTCCTCTGCCGCCTCTTACAACTTGCTCAGCACTTGCGCAACAGAATATCTTCTTTATCCTCCTGTCACCGGGCCCGCCGTCGAAAGAACCTTCAACAAATACTACAAAGATCAACAAACGCGCGGCCTCGATCCTCATCGCGAACGCGGCTCCCTTTCCTCCTCTGAAGATGGCACCATTTCTATCAAGGGAGGTTTACAAAATGCGCAAAGTATAATTGCGCACATGCTGGGCGAAGACTCTTCCGGCTTCGGCGTTGTTACGGCCGATAAAACCCAAGACCCCGGCATGGCCAGACAGGGCCTCGGCGCCGGAAGGTCGTTAAATCCGCTTCTGGATCAAGAGGACTCTCGTCCCTTATCCTCTCACTACCAGCGCTCGGAAAAGCAGGACTCCCCGGGATGGCAACCGGTGACAAAAGCAGAAAGAAAAAACAAAGAACGCCCCGGCCCCGAGCAACCGGACGAAGACACTTCCCTCGCCAAAAAAGATTCCATTATTCTTCGCGGAACCAAAGAGGCTTTGGAAAAATCCTGTTCCCTCGGTTCTGAAGCAGCCCCTGCTCAGGCGATTGAACAATCTTCTAACATCGCTTGCATCGTGATTGAGTCCTCGAGATTTTCTGGCTACCTCATCACCGCCATGGGAAAAAATAAAACTTTGGACAGCGCCTTTATGCAAAAGATTCGCGAGCGCCTTTATCGCTTTCTTCGTGAAAACGGCGAAGAAGTCAAAGAGGGCGACACCATGGATCTCAAAATCAAAGAAGTCCCCTTTGAAGATTGGGCCTTGGATTATGCTGAGTTTTTAAAAAAATCCATTCACGAAGGCAACGAAGTGGCGATGGCTTTCTTCCCGCGGACTGACATTAAAGCTTCTTACGGGGAATCCCACGCCGAAGAAATGGCCTCAATCAAAATTGAAGAACTGGCGGAAAATGTTTCGGTGGAGTTTAACGTTTATATTCATTTGCCTCGAAACAATAAGTACGTTCTTTACACTCCTCGTGGTGGAGTTTTTT
This sequence comes from Bdellovibrio sp., assembly GCA_019104905.1. Taxonomy (GTDB): domain Bacteria; phylum Bdellovibrionota; class Bdellovibrionia; order Bdellovibrionales; family Bdellovibrionaceae; genus Bdellovibrio. The sequence goes on along the minus strand of JAHRXB010000195.1, from coordinate 3,254 downwards.
ACGGCACTCAGAAAGAGCGCCTTTTAAACCAAGGGGTCGCCAAACTTCACATTCTCAAAGAGGATCTCAAAGACCTGGACAAATACCGAGCGCAAAACTTCCTCAATGACAAAGTAGAAGAATTCGAAGCCAAAGAGCGCGCCAAGGAGCCGGCTTAACCCCACGGGTCACGTTTCGGAGTTGACGCGCAGGCTGTGTCGGGATTAGCTCAGGGCCTATGGAAACGAGCTCCGAACGCCCTATGGGAACAAGCCAACAACAAGACAAAGCCATCTATCTTGATTACAACGCCACAACCCCTGTGGACCCTCAAGTCTTTCAGGCCATGGAGCCCTACTTCAAAGAACATTTTGGAAATCCTGCCAGTGCCGGTCATCGTTGGGGTTGGGTGGCAGAGTCTGCCGTCACCAAAGCCCGCGCTCAAGTCGCCAGCGCGATTGGCGCAAAATCCTCAGAGATCACTTTTACCGGAGGAGCCACGGAATCCAACAACTGGGTTCTTTTTGGATTGATCTCAAAAATCCGCGAAGAAAATCCTTATGAGCCAATTCACTTCATCACCAGTTGTGTCGAACATAGCTCTATTATGAAAGCCATGGGAGCCGTTCAAAAAATGGGAGTTGAGGTCGATTTCCTTCCCGTGAACCGCTATGGCCAAGTTGAGATTGAGACCCTTCGTAAGGCCCTCAAGCCGCACACCAAGCTGATGAGTTTTATTTGGGTGAACAACGAAATTGGCACGATCAATCCCATTCCAGAAATTGCTCGCCTGGCCAAAGAAGCAAAAATTTATTTGCACACCGATGCCACGCAAGCCGTGGGCAAAATTCCAGTCGACGTGACTGAGATGGGCATTGATCTGATGTCTTTTTCGGCCCACAAGATCTATGGCCCCAAAGGAACTGGTGCTCTTTACATGCGCTCCAAAGATCCCAAAGTGCAAATCAATCCCTTGATTTATGGCGGTGGCCAAGAGCGTGGTTTACGTTCTGGCACGCTGAATGTCCCGGCCATCGCCGGCTTCGGAGTCGCCGCCGAGATCTGTCAAAAAAATCTGCCTCTTGAAAATCAAAGAATGACAGAGCTTCGTAATTTCTTGTGGAGCCACTTGCAAGCCGCCATCCCGGGAATTCGCCTGAATGGACACCCCACCGAAAGAGCGCCGAACAATCTCAACATCACCTTACCTGGTCACAAGACCGAAATGCTGATTCCTCGCCTTCAAAAAATGGGCGTCAGCACCGGATCTGCTTGCGGCACCGGAGCCATGGTCATCAGCCATGTTCTGACTGGGATCGGTTTGACGAGTGAAGAGGCTCAATGCTCTTTGCGCTTAAGCTTGGGACGCTGGACAACCCAAGAAGAACTCACGCAGGCCGTCGAAATCCTCAAAGGGGCATGGTAAAAAACCCCTGTCTTTTTAATATCTTACATCATCAACCCCTGGGGTAGATTTCATTCTCCCCAAGGAACCCGAAGCGTGTTATACTTTTTTAACAATCATCTTTGAACATCGGGGTCTCTATGATTCAAATTTCACCGGAAGCGGCACAAAAGATTGCCGCCTTAAAAAAAGAGGAAGGAAAAGACGAAGGTGCTTTTCTGCGCGTGGAAGTGAAGAAAGGCGGATGCTCGGGGCTTTCTTATAAGATGAATTTTGAAACCACTCCTCGTGACGGAGATAAGTTTTTTGAATCTCACGGACAAAAAGTCGCCGTCGATCCACAAAGCTTGCTTTATATTTTGGGTATGACGTTAGAATACTCTGGCGGACTTAACGGTAAAGGGTTTGTGTTCAACAATCCCAATGCTTCAAAACATTGTGGTTGCGGTTCCAGCTTTAACGTCTAGATCTCAAGGTCCTCAAGACGCTTCCTCATCTCTGAACAATTGTTACAAGAAAGCCCCCACAGCTTCTGTTTTTTTGCGCGCTTTAAACAATCTGACAGATCCTTGGCATACTCGCAGAGAGTGATGTATTTCACGAGCTCGCCTGGCTGATCCATTCGGTCAAACTCCCAGGGAAATAGAAATACAAACACCTCTTGTTTTGTTTTCATTAGCATCTCGCGATTCTTCCAATACTGCTCAATATTCAGTGCGGGATGTCCCCCTTGTTTTTGAAGGAATTGTAGCTGCTGCGACAAAGACGTGCGCCCATATTCAGACCCGACAAAAAAGGATGACTTCTCAATACACCCCTCTCGCCGAGCTTCTTGCTGAACCTCTTCGAAGAGGCTCGACTCCTTGATATCCCAAAACACCATTTCCAATGCAGCTTCTTCTTTTGCGTAGCGACAAAGATCACTAAGTAAATCTGCTTTCTCAGATTCTAAGCTTTCGGTGAGGGGCCCATGTGACAATCTCAGTCGCGAATCAGCCCCCTTACGAACATCCACCTCAACATATCTGATTCCCTGCTTCACCGACTCTTTCACGGCATTGAGTGAGTTCGAGGGAAATGGTCCCTGGCCTCCAGAGTGAGCTATCAAGTGCAAGTTCGTCCTCCCTTTAAAAAATAAGAGCGCCCCCCCCACCAGGATCAGCAAAATCATAAAAATGGATATTCTCGCCTTATTAAATATCATAAAATATCAGCTCTACATTTCGGTCGATCCATGAACATACCCAAGATCTATCTACATTATGTGAGGAATTCGCTTAAAACTCGAGGATAAAAACTTGCCCCCTTCAAATAGAAAAGAGATAGTCCCTTTATGAACAGAAAGCCCCTGAGCGTACGTCTTCGGCCCTATATTCAGTACAAATTCATCAACTCCACCTTCACAGGACTTTCAACAGGTGCCGTCTTCATCGTCTACGGACTTCTTCAGCCCTCCGTTTTTTCAATCGGCGGACTGATTCTTTCTCTCGGGATCCTCTTGGTGTCCAAGTACTATAGTTCCTTGATGAAACTCAAGGCCTACTATTGGACCACAATCGCCACAGAGGTTATCATTCTTTTTGCGATTGTTCTTGTTCTTCTGATTCCGAAGGGAGAGTTTCTAGCCTTAGCCTACTATTCTCTTTTGAATCTTATCTTTGTCTTCGGCACCTATCTGATGAGATTCGAATCCACTCTTTTTAAGAGAAACAAAGCTTTATCTGCTATCGATTCCGCCAAACAAATTGGAAATCTTCTGGGGTTGGCTTTAAGCTGGATGTTTTATGAATCTCTTCGTCTGCTGACACCCGCCCCTGCCACGACGCCTGACAACTGGAGCCAAGTCTACAAACTTCATTGGGTGTTGTTG
>JAHRXB010000136.1 GCA_019104905.1 Bdellovibrio sp. | reverse complement strand
ACGGCGGCACCGGCTGGAACGCCATCATTGGAACAGGAGCCCGCAGCAGCTGTGTCGATGGAACACCTGCCTTATCTTGTTCGATCATTCCTAATGATCTCTTTGTTTCGCAAACAGGACAGATCTATTTTATGGACGATGGATTGATTCGCATCGTGGGTTCGGACGGAAAAATCTATACCCTCTATGGCTATAACCTTAGCGCCGGCGATGGTGGGGAGGGCATGGAGGCACGCCTCAACAACATCGTTTCTTTGGATCATGGAACTGGAGATAAGGTCATCATCTTGGACAATCAAGGTGGTCGCTTCAGAGAGATTGATCCTAAGGGCACTCCCGGTATTAAAACAATCGCGGGCAATGGATCTGATGCTCCAAGTTCTCAAACTCCGCTGGGAGTTGCTGCCAACTCCAACCCGATTGGCATGGGCTGGCAAGCGCCGGGGCGATTTGCGAGTGATCCCGCCACAGGGGATGTTTACTGGAACTGTGGATACCAATCGATTTGTAAACTCAATCGCGGCGCAAATATCTGGCAAAGTCTGTACGCTCTTGGCGGAGGCGCGGCCTGGGAAACCACGTCGCCGGTTTATTATAGCTCGCTGGAAATTCCGCCCTACTTAATTGCTCCCTCGGCTTTTGCCAATAATGCGCTGGCCGTCGGATTCATTTCTTGGAATGGCACGGACTCTTTCCGATCCGTTCTGAGGGACTTCAGCCTGAGCGATGGTCTCACAAAACACATCGCCGGAAACAGTTCAACCGTGTCGGCCGCTTCGTGCTCTACCGGAGCAGCGTCTAGTTGCTCGTTGGATACGGCTTACTATGGATTCGGCGAAGGCGGACCAAGTCCCGTCTTCCACTCCAACAGTTTTGGAACCAACTACTGGCTTGTCGCCACTAATAAATCACAAAGAATCGTCAAAGTCGGCGGAGGCTCAGCCACAAAACTTTTTGACCTGGACGAAAAGGCCCTCTCGATCCTCGTGCAGGGTTCCTATTTCTACTACTGCTCGTCAGTACCTAATTCTCCTTCGAAGCTTTATCGAAAAAAGACAACCTCGCCCTACACTGAAGTGGAATTGCCGCTGCCACACGGCTCGACCTGCTTTGGAAATAAAATAATATTCAAATCAGGCACCGGCGGAGAGCCAGATCGCATCGTCTTCCCGATTAAACAAAACGGCATCTCGGGAGTTTCTGAATTCCTTGATCCGGAGAACTTTGTCCCCTAGACTGCATGCATGGCATTGACCCTTCTTCAGCTCCAGTCTGGCTATAAAGCATTTGGTTCAAAATCTCTTTTTGAGGACGCTACGTTTGCAATTAACGAAGGCGAACATGTGGGCGTGATTGGGCCTAATGGAGCGGGAAAGTCGACCCTCTTCAAAATTCTTGTTGATCAAGAGCATCTGGATCAGGGCTTGGTCACAAAGTCCCAACAATTACGCCTCGCCTATCTTGAACAAGAATCTGATTGGGACGTCAACGAAGTGGTTGAAGACTATTTAGCAAAGAACTGTCTTAAACCCCTCTGGGAGCTGAAACAGTTTGGCCTCAAATTAGGTCTGACGGAGGCGCACTTTCAAGCTCATCTCAAACAGCTCAGCGGTGGTTACCGCATGCGGGTCAAGCTCTTGTATTTGATTGGACAAGAACCAAATTTGCTTTTGCTGGATGAGCCCACCAACTTCTTGGACCTTGAAACCTTGCTTGTTTTAGAAAGCTTTCTGCAAGAATTCAAAGGCGCTTTCTTATTGATCTCCCATGACCGTGAATTCCTTCGTCGGGTCACAGATCACATTCTCGAAGTGGAAAGTGGCGATATCGTCAAATTTCCGGGAAGTTTGGATGACTATTTTGAGCAAAAGCAGATGTTAAATGAGATCTTGCAAAAGCAAGTTCTTAGCCAACAAGCCAAAAGAAAATCCATCATGGACTTCGTCACCCGCTTCGGGGCCAAGGCGACGAAAGCTCGCCAAGCGCAAAGCCGTTTGAAGGCCCTCGAAAAGATGGAAGTCATTGAAGTTAAGGCGGCCCCCACACACTCTCATATTCACATTCCTCCTGCGCGTGCGACCGGCAAAATGATTTTAGAAGTTGAGAATGTGGATTGTGGTTATGGTGAAAAAACCATCCTCAAAAACGTCTCTCTGCGACTTGAGCGAGGCAATCATCTGGGGATCGTCGGATTAAACGGAGCCGGGAAATCGACTCTGTTAAAATCCCTCGGCGAACAAATTCCTTTACTCAAGGGTTCTATCAAGTGGGGCCATCAAGTCAGTCTTTCCTATTTTGCGCAACACACTCCAGAGTCTCTCAATCCCGAGCATACTGTTTTAGAGGCCATGGCAGCGACCGCAGACAAAGAAGTGACCCAGCAGGATGTTCTTAACATTGCTGGAAGTCTTCTTTTTTCAGGCGACTCTGTCCAAAAGAAGGTCAAAGTGCTTTCCGGAGGTGAGAAGTCCCGGGTCGCTTTGGGACAAATTTTACTTCAAAAGTCGCCTCTTCTTCTTTTGGATGAACCCACCAATCACTTGGATTTCGACACGGTCGAAGCCCTGACGACAGCTTTAGAGAGGTATGAAGGCACGATCGTTACGGTGAGCCACGATCGCGGATTTATTGGACGTGTTGCGAATAAGATTTTGGAAGTGAATCACGGCCAGTTGACTCTTTATCCTGGAACTTATGACGAGTACGTATGGAGTTTGCAAAAAGGTTTCTTGGCGGAAAGAACTTTCGAAACTGGAACGCAGCCCGGTCGCGCAGATATTAAAAATAATGAAGCGACGCCGAAATTCAATTACAAAGAAGAACGAAAAAAAATCGAAGGTCTGATAAAAAAGGCCCAAAAGCACATCGAAGATTGTGAGAAGAAAATTGCCGAATCCGACAAGCTGCGCGACACCTTGAACGAAAGTTTGATGAACGCCACCGGTGAAAAAGCCGCCGTGCTTGCCAAGGAACTCCATGAACTCAGTGGAAAAATTGAGGATCTGGAAAACTCCATGCTCGAAGCTATGGAAAATCAACACACTTACGAAGGTGAGCTGAAACAGCTTGTGGGGTTGTCATGAAGAGAATTCTTTTAATTGCACTAACGGTAAATCTCTCTGCCTGCGCAAGCTACTTCAAAAGAAAAGAATGCGAATCCATCAACTGGTTTGAGCACGGCAAAAAAGTCGCGTTACGCGGCGATTGGCTCAATGCGGATCAGACCGTCAATGAATGCCGTAAAGCCGAAGCAGATATTCAAGAATCTCAGTTAGATCTGGGATTTAAAAACGGCATGCAAAAATACTGCAGTGGTCCGCACGCTTATCTCGTAGGGAAAAATGGCGATTTCTATTCCCGAGACCTGTGCGAGGGACCACAGATCAGTGTCCTTATGACGGAACACAAAAAAGGTGTGGCCGATTATTGCGCAAAATCCAATGGCTTTAATGCGGGAACTTCAGGAAAAAAATATCTCAACATTTGCCCCAAAGAACTAGAGCCCACCTTCTTGCCTGAGTATCGCAAGGGACGAAAGAAGTACATTCAAGCAATGATCGAAACAACCCAAGCAGACATTCACCAGCTTGATTCACGCCTGTCTTCATTGAACTCGGAATTGGGCTTTAGCAACATCCGTCTGACACAACTTCAAAGCGAGCAATCTCTCGTAGAGACTCAAAAGAATTTAACTCCCGTGCAAAGTTCCCAGAGAAGCTACCTGGAAAATCGCCTGACTTCCATAAACTCTGATATCTCCACTCAAAGAGTGAAGATTTCGACCAGCGAGGGCGAAAGAAATCAGATTGAAAAAAAACGCACGGAAAAGATGAACGAGCTGGCAGAATTGAAGTCAGAACTGCCCAGTCTTGATTAACGTGACCACGTCACCAAATGGTCAAATGGCTCAACGTAGGTTGGATGAGCTTTTTGCCACTCGACACGCTCGTCACACGTTGGCACATACAACTCGATATTTTGAACGGCCGTCGTATTTCCATCGCCAAGATACTTGGTGACCTTCAAAAAATAAGTAGCTCCGCGCTCGAGCATCAGCAAGAACGACTTTTCGGTATAGGCAATTGCGAAAGACTTTGAGAAAACACTCGCTTGCGTCCCCACTTCAATCGTATACCCAAAAGCCAGGCGGTCCACTCTCCAACTGAGACGGGCCAAAAGATCTTGAGAGCAGGAGCTTGGAAGAGGTTTACTGGGCGGCAACACACCTCCTGCATTTTCTGCGGCCTCCTCTTTCGAGGAACAAGCCACGACCAAAACACTCATTAACACAATCACTAAATGCTTCAACGATTTCATAAAAAGACCTGTCGTTAAAGCCTTATGGTACTCAAAGTTGGTACTTGTTCAAAATGTATTTTAGTTAGGAACCCGGAACCACTCGATAGCGTCCACAAAGGCTTTGGGCTGATAAGCATTGGCCTGCTCGCTCCAATGAACCTCACGCCAGCCCAAACTTTTAAAAGAAGGACTTTCGACATCTCTTTTTTGAATGAACTCAAAGACATTTGAAACTTGCTCAAGATCGGTTTTCTTCATGAGTAAAGATGGCAAGTGAAACTGAATAAAGGCGATCCCCTTATTCTGCGCTCCAAAACCCTCGGCTCCTTCGGTAAGAAAGCGCGAGTACAAAATCTCGCGATTACGATCGCAATGGTCCACAACCAAAAGCTTTTCGGTGATATCCGCGTAGTCAATGACGTAGCTGAAATTATATCCGCCACACTTTTCAACCACAGTGCGGTTCGCACGAATCTGCCCAAAAGATTTTAGCGGAATGGGATATTTTGCGGGAAGCATCCAAAGGCCTGACTGATCACGAATAGCCATTTGTAACTTAGGCTGAGCCTTGGCGATCTTCATAAATTGTTGAAAGACCTTTGAGTTCTCGTTCAAAGGTTCTTGGCTGACATAAAGAACATCAAAAGAGGCTTCTGCAAAAGCATCCTGAAACCCATTCGAACGCAATTCATTGGTGAAATTAGAAACAAATAAACGCTGAATTTCAGAGTCCTTCATCACCGTTGACGTCGCAACAAAAGAATTCACATTCTTAATCGCCTCCGCTGCTTTTAACAGCGCTGAATCTTGAATGCCGGCAACACCGAGCCCACTCGTCAAAGGCAAACTAGGGGAATGTTCTGATCTTAAAAGCTGAGGAAGACCTTGAACAAAAAGAAATCGCTCTTTCACCGAAAGGTCCCGGTAAGAGCGAATCCAACTGGTCACCAACAACGGACGCAAACTCATCTCGACGACCTGTTGATCCAACAGGGTCGACGCTTCCAGTTTATTTTGGCAAACCGCAAAGTGTTCGGACTGCTTCCAAGGCGAATCACAGTAAGCCGCGACGGATTTTAGAACATAGGGCCATTTAACCTTGCGCAAGGCGGTTTTAATATGAGTATTCGGATCCCCTAAATCTAAATCTCCACTTTGCAAATGAATCAAAAAGTCTGTGATGACTTCTTCCATCAAAACTTGTTGCGCAAAAAGAGCCTCGTTGCGCTCCCGATACCACACCTTGGCCAAAGCTTTTTCTAAATGGCCCGGGGCCTCCAGCAAACTCTTGCCGATATAAATGTGATGTCCCTGAACCCGAAACAGATACGGGCGATCGTCAAGAATGGTGATCTGAAGCTTTCGATAAAACGGCTCTGAACTTTCCAAGAGCCTTTCAATCTGCTGAAGCCGAAAGGAAAGATCTTTCACCCGTTCACTGAAGAACTGGCTGTAAGGGGTCGACTTATTAAGCGCACAACGATAGACCGTTTCCGTACCGGCCCCCGACAGCCTGTCAATTCTTTCGACAACCTTGGAATCAATACAGAGCGGCCTCTTCGTCATCTGAAGAACCATCAGGCTAAGTAGGCCAAAACACACAAAACTCAAGGACGTCAACCAACGAGCAATCATAGTGAGGGTCAAGATTGCAAAAGGCAGACCTCCTCAACTCCAATATTCTTAAGAAAGATCTCGTCATGGGAGACAACCAGAAGAGCCCCCCGATACTCATTCAAGGCATTCTCCAAAACTTCCAGACTTTCAAGATCCAAATTGTTTGTAGGCTCATCCAGGATAAGGAACTGAGGGGCCGGAGCCGCCAAAAGAATCTTCGCTAAAGCGGCTTTCAATTTTTCTCCGCCGCTCAAAGTTTCGATCTTTTGATTTACTTTTTCCTTCATAAACTGAAATCTTGCCAGGTGATTGCGAGTCTCAACGAGGTCATAGCGAGAACACGACATGACATTCTCGAGAACACTTTGATCTTTTCGCAAAATGGAATAACTCTGATCCAAAAGAGCCGCGCTCAGATCTCCCTTTTTGAAACTTCCAAAAATTCGCAAGTCCTCCGATACGTCTCCTAATAAAATCCGAATGAACGTCGATTTTCCGACGCCATTTCTTCCGGACAAAGCCCATCTTCGCGGGCCTTTCATCGTCAACGTCAAGGGCTGCGACCAAAGGCATTTTTTCTGTGAGGCAAATTGAATATTCAAATCCTGCGTTTCAAAAATCAATTTCCCCTCGGGGACTGAGGTCTCCGGCAGTTCCAGGCCAAGGCGACTTTCATTCTTTTCTTGCGCCAACAAGTTTTGAAAATCCTCTTGTGCTTTTTCCACACGTTTTTCCTCATGAGCGTGGATCCGTCCCCGAGTCTCTTCTGCCCTTCTTTTAAGTCCGCCCACGAGAATGCGGGGAAGACTTCCGCTGGCCCCAAGGCGTTCTCCTCGGCGCATTCTTTTTTCCTGAGACTCCAGTTTTTCGTGATGCTCGCGTTCTAGCTTCTTTTTCTCCCGTCGGGCCCGGTCAATTTTCTCTTGTTGTAAAACGCGCTCGGCGTCCTTCCTTTCGCTATAAAAAGAATAGTTTCCGCCATAAACCGCAAGACCCTGATTCGACAATTCCCAAATCACATCTACATGATTCAACAATTCGCGATCATGACTGATCACCAGCAAAGGACCTTCATAGGAATCGACAAACTCTGCGATCAAGGCTCGAGCCTCCCGATCCAAGTTATTGGTGGGTTCATCTAAAATCAAAAGGCCTTCCACACGTGAGAGAGCCTCGCCAATCCGAACACGCATCCACTCTCCGCCGCTGAGATCTTGAATTCTTTTTTCTAGGTCAATATCCTGCAGAAGAGGTCCCCATAGCTCAGGGCGACTCTGGGGACTGTCCCATAAATTCATAAGATACTCTCCAACAGTTCCCGGAGGCGGCTCCTCAATTTGCGAAAGATAAGTCGCCACATGAGAACTTTGAATGTCCCCCTCGGAAGGAGTCAGCAAACCCGCAAGCAACTTAGCAAGCGTGCTCTTACCAACACCATTAGGTCCGACCAAACCCACGCGCGCGCTATTGAGGCTCAATGACACATTCGAAAATAATTTGTCGCCTTGAGGTAACTCAAAAGCGAGCGACCTCGCGGTCACTTGAAATAAATTGTATTGCATAAAAATCCGTCCAACGACCCGGAAGAGCCCATGAATTAGTCTTAAAAAAAGAATTTACGACGGATTTATTTTCTCATAATCGTCAGACTACCGCCCGACAGACAAAGTCTAACACAAGACGACCCTCTTTTTCAAGGGTCCGTCTGGGAGTCGCCCTGATCCTTACCAGCAAGGGGGAATGGGACTTAAGCCCTTCATAATCTCCTTTAGAGACCCCAAGTACTTATCAGATTTCGCAATCACAACAACATCTGTGCTCTTATCCTTCAACGTTGCCATCGCGCCCTCGCAAAGGACCTTCCCTTTGCTTTCATCTTGAGTGACCTTAGTCACGATGCCGGGAACTGAGAGGACGCCCTCAAGCTTAATGACCTCTGTCTTATTCACGACCGCCTTCACCGCCAGCAAATAGTTCATTCGGTAAGACGCCCCGACAACCCGCTCGTTCATGCTGACCCCAGTCAGTGGCACCAGGAAAAACTCTTCTTTTGTCGCAAGGTCACTATATTTTGCCACCTTAATTTTAGGAACTTGATAGACCACCTCAGACAATAAAACGTCTTTGACTTCACTTTCCTTCACGGTCAAAGACAATAAAACCTGTTGAATCCCTGACCCAGGAACTTCTTCGCGTGTTCGCTGAGCCGCGACCTCACATCCGGCCTGAGTCGCCGATTGAAGATAGTGACAAATGGCTTGAGTTTTATCCAAAGCTTTCGCCTGCGCAAAAAGTGACTCAATCGCTTCACCTTCCATGATGGAAGGGTCCTTAGCCTCGCCGGCTGTTTTCATTTTAAGGGAGAAGACACGCTCATCAAATCCACTTTCAGTCATCTTCACAATCAGATCCGCATGGCGCAAATTTCCACCTTGCTGAAGAATGTAGGCTTTCACACGGCGAATGTTATTATAGTCTTCCTGGACAAGAGCTTTTCGATACACTGTCGGGGTCAAAGTTCTTTTGACGGCCTTCGCTTTTTGCACCATCTTTTCATCGTCAGCGCCCTTACTGATCGATAAAGTACATTCACTGCCAGGATGGGCTTCTTTCACCAAGTCGCAAAGCTCATTGTTCGACAGATTTTTAAAAGTATACAAGCTCGTGAGAAATCCTTCTAAAATGGACTCTGCCTTGTCTTTATCATTCAACTTTTCAAATACACGGGAATCAAACCAAACTTGATATTGTGTTTGTCGAGCCATCGGTTGTGTCGAAACTTCGGAATAGGTGATTGCCACGGACGAAGAAGCTTCTTTTTTCAGATCGACAGGCCCCAGAACCCACACCTTAAGCTTAAAGAGTGCGGACCAGGGAGTTAAAGCATCTTCAGACATAGAATCAAAGATCGCAGCAAGGTGATTCTTATAGGAGGCAAGCTCTGTCGGGTTTATGACATATCTCTGCTGATCCTTAGAGAGCTTATTGCGCTCCGCCATCGACTCCGTTCGTACGCCTTTATTGCCGGAGGCAACTCGCGGGGTGACCTGATGGCTAGTCTCTTGACAGGCTGACAAAATAAGGGACGTCACAACCAGTGCAGAAGGAATCAAATGCAAATATCTTCGTTTAGAGTCCATAGGTTCACCTCTAAGACTTTACAGTACAAAACCAATGCCCTGTCTCAATCTGAGATTGATCATCCCCAAGAACTATGGGAGATTGGGACCGCTTTGAAAAACTTATTCTGGAACTTACTTTCACTTAGCTTGCATTTAGCGCTGGGCCTGGCACTTTGGTTCTCCGCCGTAAACTCATTGCACTCCTCTCCTGATGAAGTGATTGATCTGACATTGAGTTCCCCTCTGCCCCAAAGCGGAGAAAAATTATCAAGACCTTCTTTGCCAAAGTCAGTCCCGCAAAAACTGACGGCAAAATCGCCTCTCCCCTCTGAGACTAGTACATCGACGGCAGAAGCGACTCCTCAAGAAAACTCTGGCGCGACAGAGACTTCGGGCAATAACGGCGACAGCACTCCTGTTGGCTGGGGTGACGTGACTCGCTTTCCAAAAGTCATCAAAGAGTATAAAGCCAATTACCCTGAAGAAGCCAAACAAGCCCGCGTCGACGGTCCGGTGATCTTAGATATTCTGATTGATCGCACCGGCAAAGTTCGCGACGTGCGAGTGGTCAGTGGCCCCGGCTATGGATTGAATGAATCTGCTATTGAAGCTTTAAAAAAATTTGAATTTCAGCCCGCACAAAAAGGAACGGAATCCGTTGCGGTGAAGATTCGCTACACCTATCGCTTTAAACTTGGCGTGAACTAGAAGGATATCTCATGAAGAAAAATATTTCCCGAGCTCTTATCTTAGCCCTCTTCCCACTTTTGAGTGTGGCGCAAGAGGCTCCCCCGTCTTTCGAAACCGTTGTCGAAGACATGGTGTTTAACACCTCCAGCAGAATCATTATCGACGAAAAAACGATCAAAGAGTCTCGCTCTCCGAATATCACCAGCTTACTCTCAAGTCAGGCCAACGTCACAGTGACGAACACACCCTTTCAGCCCAATTCCATCTACATCCGCGGCGGAGACTCTAGCCACGTTTTGATTCTTATTGATGGCATTCCTTTTTACGATGCCTCGACGATTCAACGTACTTTTAACTTAAACTCTTTGGATATCAAATCTGTCCGTCGCATTGAGATTATCAAAGGCAGCCAGACCGTTTTGTATGGAGGACAAGCCCTGAGTGGTGTCATCAAAATCGAGACCATTCCGCAAGAGTTCACAACAAAAACGGGAATCCAAGGGCAAGTTGGTACTCAAAACCTCGCCGACATCACAGCCGTTCACACTGAGCCTATCGAGGACAACCAAGGAATGATCTTTCGGGGTCATGGATCTTGGAAAAATAGCGAATCGCCGGTTTTAGATTCTTCTCGCACCTACTCCCGTAACTCTTGGAACGGGGAAGGCACTTATGTGTGGAAAGGGGCGGTGGATGGCAACATCAAAGCCAACTACATTCAAGAACTGAATTTTTCCCCAAGCTCTAACCAAAACTATCAAATTGTCGATGCTGATGATTTTCAGCAATTCAGTCGGCAGTTGGCGATCTCTTCAGGTTTGAAATTCAACGACTGGGCATGGAGTCCTCGCCTCAGCTTGAGTGGACAAAACAGCGTTCGCGACTTCGATCAGCCGATCAACACCACCAATCCCACGCTCACGGACCAGAGTTATGGGGCCAACCTTCGCACCATTCGTTTGGATGTGACGCCCGTAAAAACGGAACACCTGACTGTACTGTCAGGGCTTAGTTATATCCATGAAGACTTCGTCTATCGTGACAAGGGTGTCGAGATCTCAAACTCCTTTGCCGAACAACGAGGCCTTTTTGTCAAAGCGGACTACAAGATGACAGAAAGTCTTGATCTTTCTATCGGTGGGCGCATTGAGAATTGGGAAAAGCAAGATCCCGTTGGCACGTATCAAGTTGGCTTCACGCTTTTAAAAAACACAAAGTTTGAAATCTCGACTGGATATAAAATTCCCTCTTTGTTCCAACTTTATTCAACGTATGGGAATCCCGACCTGAAAGAGGAGCAAGCCACCCAATACAGTCTTTCCCAAGATATCGAAATCTCAGATCGACAACAGCTTTCTCTGACCGTGTTCAACTCTCAGTTTTCCAATTTGATTGTCACGCAAGGCAGTTATCCTTCGCTTCGCTACACGAACGTCAATAAGTCAGAAACCCATGGCGTGGAAGTGGCGTACACCTTAAGACCCAACGATGTCTCGTCAGTCCTCTTTACGTATGGCTACCAAGAACCGCGTGACATGGACAACGCTCGCTGGCTCATTCGTCGTCCCTTGGTTAACGGCAGCCTTAAGTACACTCACTCGTGGGGGGTGCAATCCGGCAGCTTCGAACTTGTTGGCGCCGGCGAACGACTGGATCGCAACAGCAATACAAGCCTGACCACTTTACCTGGGTATGTGGTGGCGAATGCTTCTTACTCCTATGAGGTCAACCAGGGTCTGACCCTGTACACGCGTCTCAACAACCTCTTAGACTATCGCTATCAGGAAACCTATTCCTATTTCACCGAGGGATTCTCTGGCATCGTCGGAGGAGAATTATGGTTCTAAGGGGCACGCGACGAGGCCCCTTTTCCCTGTAAAAAGTACAGCGGTTATTTCAGTTTACTTTGGGCTCGACAAAGAATACGGGGCGGTGGCATAACTTGAGCCCCTTAGGAGTCAGTCCATGACGAAATTTTTTATTTTATTTCTCTCCCTGCTTGTCTCTTCCACCGCCTTCACCTACGACGCCGGAAAAAAGTACGATCTGACTTTCTTTCACGTAAGCGACACCCACGGCCACTTCTATAAATCTCCCGCAAATAATGAAGGCGGCTTTGCAATTCTCTCAACCCTAGTGAAAAACGCCCGCCAAGAAGCGCGACAAAATAATTCTTTGTTCTTTCTAACTTCGGGCGGAGACGTAAACACTGGAACTCCCGAATCGGATCTCCTGTTGGCAGAACCTGATTTTCGCGCCATGCAGGCTATTGGTTTTGATGCGATGGCCATCGGTAATCACGAGTTCGACAAACATTGGCAGGTGCTCTCTCAGCAACACTCTTGGGCGCAGTTTCCTTTTTTATCAGCGAATATTCGTTCAGCCAAAGCTCAGTATCTTCCCATCATCCCGTTCATCATCAAAGAAGAACAAAATCTTCGCGTCGCCTTTTTGGGATTAACAACAGAAGATACGCCTTTTTTAAGTCTTCCCGCCAACACCCAAGGTTTGATCTTTGATCCGGCGATTGCCACTGCTCAAAAGTGGATCCCGTTCTTAAGACAGCGTGCTGATGTTGTCGTTGTACTCAGTCACTTAGGATGGTGTCCGCTCGGAAATTGCGCGGCCCCTAATGATGTTCTTTTAGCTCGGGCTGTTCCTGGAATTGATCTTATTCTGGGTGGTCATTCTCACTCCTCTTTACCGGTCCCCGAAGTCGAAAATGGAACATTTATTTTTCATACTTTCGAAAAGAATCAAAAAGTCGGAATTCTTAATCTCGAGTTTCTTGACGGAAAGATCTCTTTAAAAAGCTCAGAACTCAAACCTATAGCCGGTGAAGAAGATCCTGCCCTTCTTGCGATCTTGGATCCACTGAGACAACTCAGCGCTGAAAAACTCAAAACCGTCGTCGGCGAAACCCCTGTGTTCTTAGATGGAGAACGCGCCAATGTCCGTTATAAGGAAACAAACCTTGGCAACTTGGTGACCAAGACCCTGCAACTTCGCACTCAAGCGGACCTCACTTTAATTAACTCAGGCGGCATTCGCGCCAGCATTGCACCGGGACCCATCACTTATGGAGATATCTTTAAGGTCCTTCCCTTTGGCAACACCGTCTGCACGGTCGAGCTGACTGGAGCAGAGCTGGTGAAATACATGGAAGTCATCGCAAAAATGAATCCGGGCGAAGGCAACTTCCCACAAATGAGCGGTGTGACTTTAACAACCAACACTGAAAACAAAATTCTTGAACTTAAAATCAACCATGAAGAAATCAAAGCTGAAAAGATCTATAAACTTGCTATGAACAACTTTATGGCTGAAGGGGGCGACTTCTACCCGAAAGTAAAAGACCTTCCGTCTTTCATCGATACCGGGTTGACCGTCGAGTACATCTTCCGTTCTTATATTGTGGATCAAAAGGTCATCGATCCAAAAGAATTTGAAATCACAAATTATTATCAGCGCGGTGTTCCTCTTCACTAGAGGAACACGATTTTAAAGAATTTTTCCCAGCGGTTTCAGCCTTCCGACTTTGCCAACCTTTGATGGGAGTGGATGCTGAATTTTTTCCGCCACCCAAGGATTTAGTTCCAGCAACTTATCAAGATGGAGCCCGGTCTTAATACCCATGCCGTGGAACATATAGACCACATCTTCCGTGGCCACATTTCCCGTCGCTCCCGGAGCATAAGGGCATCCCCCCAAGCCACCGAGACTGGTATCAAACACCGTCACACCCAGCTTATAGGCTGCCAAAATATTCGCTAGGGCTTGCCCCCGGGTATCATGGAAGTGACCCGCCAGCTTTTTCACTGGAATCACCTTTTTAAGTTTTTTAAATAAGGACTCCACTTGCCCCACGTCGGCCACACCGATGGTGTCACCGATAGAGACTTCGTAAACACCCAGCTTATACATTTTTTGCGCAAGCTTAATAACTTTCGCTTCAGAAACTTTTCCCTCAAAAGGACAGCCAAAGCAGGTTGAAAGATATCCGCGCACTTTGATTTTATGTTTTTTCGCCAAAGCCATCACCGGCGCAAAACGTTGAAAGCTTTCTTCGATGGTGCAATTGATATTTTTCTTGGAAAACGACTCTGAACAAGCGGCAAAGATCGCCACTTCCTTCACACCATTTTCAATAGCATCTAACATTCCCCGCTCGTTGGGAACCAACACGGAAAATTCAGTCTTCCGAGGAATCTGTTTTGTTTTGACCAATTCCTGGGTCTTCTTCAAAACCTCGGCTGTGCCCGCCATCTGGGGCACCCACTGAGGAGACACAAATGAGCCTATCTCCACACGCTTGGTGCCAGCCTCAATCAGTCGTTTTGCAAACTCCACACGAGTGTCCGCATCCAAAACGGTTTTTTCGTTTTGCAGACCATCTCTTAATCCCATTTCGACAATAACAACTGATTTTTTCATAGTCCCTATTTATCGGTCGTCGGCTTAATTCTCACAAGAGCTTTTCCAAGAGCCACTTGCTCTCCCACCGTGCAGTTGATGGAATCGATGGTCCCGTCAATCTCGGCTTTTAAAGTATACTCCATCTTCATTGCTTCCATCACCAAGACCGCTTGCCCGATAGACACCGCAGAGCCTGGATTTAACAAAATCTTAGTCACCTTCCCCGGCATCGGAGCCATGACCTGATCCGAAGAGCCTCCGGCCCCCGCTTTTTTGCGAGACTTTCGTCCTGTCCCTGCATCCACCGTAAACACACGTCCATTGTGATGCACCCACAAAGTGCCTTTGATCAGTTGAGCCTGGGCCTTATGGTCCACTCCGTCGATACGAACTTTGATTTCCATTAGATCCCCCTCCAGTAAGATGCCCACGGAGAAACCGCCAAGGAGGTCGCTGATTCACCTCCCCCGCGAAGTTGCAACAAAGCCCCTTCCGCCACTTTCTTTTCTGTTTCAGAAAGAGTGGGTTCTTTGAGAGATTCACTAAAGTACGTCTCAATAAATCGTGTGGTCATCGTGCCCATCACAAATTCTTTGTGAGACAAAATCTCGATCAAATAGGGAATATTCGTATGCACTCCAAAAACCACAGAGTCCTTCAATACCCGAATCATCTTTTGAATCGCGCGAGAACGTGTTTCGTCCCAGACAATCACTTTCGCAATCATCGGATCATAGTATGGTGTGATGGTGTCACCATCATCAAAACCATACTCGTAACGGCGTCCTGGGCCCTCGGGCCACTCCACATGCCCCAAGGTTCCCGTCGAAGGAACTCCACCTAAATAAGGATTTTCAGCATAGATACGACACTCAATGGAATGTCCTTTCGGCGCACGAATCTGCTTGGGGTCGTGAACGAATTCGCCTTGAGCAGTTAGGATCTGCATTTTAACCAGATCGACACCCAACACTTCTTCCGTGACCGGATGCTCAACTTGCAAACGGGTATTCACCTCAAGAAGATAGAACTCTCCATCTTGCAAAAGAAATTCGACGGTCCCCGCCCCTTGGTACTTGCCAAGTGTCGCAATCGCACAAGCCGCCTCACCCATGCGGCGACGAAGTTCATCCGTCAACGAGGGCGACGTCGCTTCTTCAATAATTTTTTGATGGCGGCGCTGAACAGAGCATTCGCGATCAAAGAAGTGAACCACATTCCCGGTGCTATCACCGAAAACTTGGAACTCAATGTGTTTGGCGCGATCCAGATATTTTTCCAAAAATACTTTAGGCGATCCAAAGGCCGACTGGGCCTCGCGCTGCGCGGACTCAATCAATTCTCCGGCCTCTGCCGAAGACTTGATCAACTTCATACCGCGCCCACCGCCACCGGCTGCGGCTTTGACAATCACGGGATAGCCGATTTTTTCAGCTTGAACGATCAAATGCGCAACATCTTGATTCTCGCCTTGGTAACCTGGAACCAGCGGAAGACCTGCTTGTTTCGCAAGTTCCTTACAATGAACCTTGTCCCCTAAAGAGCGAATGGATTCTGGTGACGGGCCGATAAAGACCAGTCCCGCTTTACGAGTTGCCTCGGCAAAGTCGGCATTCTCAGACAAGAAACCAAAACCCGGATGAATGGCTTGCGCCCCCCCGGCCAAAGCTCCGTTGATATTCGCCTGAATATTCAAATAGCTTTCCGCTGTCGCCGCCGGCCCAATGCAGATTGTTTTTGTCGCCATTCGATAAGCGCGAGAATGAATATCGGCTTCCGAATGTAGAAGAACTGTTTCAATTCCCAGCTCTTCACAGGCCTTGATAATACGAACAGCCACTTCACCACGATTGGCGATGGCGATACGAGAGAACTTACCCATTATTGAGGTCTCCATGTCGGTTCACGTTTTTCAAGAAAAGATTTTAGGCCCTCTTGCCCCTCGGGACTGGCTCGACGCTCCGCAATCACTTTCGCGGTCGCCTTCTTTTGCTGATCCCAGGTCATTGAATTTAAACTATTCAAAAGCTTTTTGGTTTCACGAACGGCGTCAGGTCCACATTGGCTGTAGTTGTGCAAAACCTTTTGCAAGACAGTATGTCCTTCACCGGCAGGCACCACTTCTGTCACCAAGCCCACCTGCTGAGCCGTGTGCGCATTAAAGACCGCCGCAGAAAGCATCAAAGGACGTACTTTTCCGGGAACCGCTTTACGATTCACAAAAGCACTGATAACCGCAGGGGCAATGCCCAACTTCACTTCACTAAAGCAAAACTGCGTTCCCTCTTCAGCAACGACTTCATCGCACGCGGCGATCAAACCCAAAGCCCCCCCGAAGGCGGCGCCGTGGACCAAACCAATCACGGGTAAAGAACACTGAGCAATAGCTTCAAACATCGCAAAAAGCTTCAAGGAGTCTTCGATATTCTGATCAAAAGAGAAGTTCACCATCTCTTTCATCCAGTTGAGATCCCCGCCCGCGCAAAAAACTTTTCCTTCACCCTGCAAAACCACAGCGCGAAGATCGTTGCGAGATTCAAGCTCCACGAAGGTCTTCGTAATCTCGGCAATCATTTCTGGATTAAAAGCATTACGCACTTCAGGTCTATGAAGTTTGACGTAAGCGACTTGATTCATCTCTGTCACAACAACAAAAGACATAATTACATCCTAAAGACGCCTTGGGATTTTTCACCCCAAGACTTGTTAAGGCTGGCCGCAATTCCCAACGCCAATACACGGCGCGTGTCTGCGGGATCAATAATACCGTCATCCCAAATACGGGCTGATGAATAGTACGCCGAACTTTCACGTTCATATTTTTCCAAAGTGGGACGTTTGAATTCCGCTTGTTCATCGGCTGTCATCGTTTGTTTTTTAGTCGCCATCTGATCTAACTTCACAGTCAATAAAACATTGGCAGCTTGTTCGCCACCCATCACGCTGATTTTGGCATTCGGCCACATCCACAACTGACGGGGTTGATAAGCTCGTCCGCACATACCATAGTTCCCGGCGCCATAAGAACCGCCGATCACCACCGTGAATTTCGGCACATGGGCATTGGAAACCGCCATCACCATCTTGGCGCCGTGTTTGGCAATCCCCTCATTTTCATATTTCTTTCCAACCATGAAACCCGTGATGTTTTGCAAGAAGATCAACGGAACTTCACGCTGTTCACACAGTTCAATAAAGTGCGCGGCTTTTTGCGCGCTTTCGCTGAAAAGAACGCCGTTGTTGGCGATAATTCCCACCGGCATTCCCCAAATATGGGCAAACCCCGTCACCAAGGTTTTTCCAAACAAAGGTTTGAACTCATGAAAACGAGATCCATCCACAAGGCGCGCAATCACTTCACGCACATCAAAAGGAACACGGCTGTCTTTAGGAATGACACCATAAAGCTCTTGTGAATCAAAAAGAGGCTCTTCCACAGGAAGGGTTTTCAGTTGCACCGCGCGTTTGTGATTCAGATGTGCCACAATCGAACGGGTGATTTCAATGGCGTGTTCATCATCTTCAGCGAAATGATCTGTGACACCACTTGTTTCACAGTGCACTTGAGCTCCACCCAACTCTTGGGCGTCCACGACTTCGCCCGTCGCCGCTTTCACCAACGGAGGACCGCCCAAAAAGATGGTCCCATTTTCTTTGACGATCACGGTCTCATCACTCATTGCCGGGACATAAGCTCCTCCGGCCGTGCAAGAGCCCATGACCACCGCAATTTGCGGAATGTTACAGGCCGACATGCGAGCTTGATTATAGAAAATTCTTCCGAAGTGATCGCGATCCGGGAAGACGTCCGCTTGCATTGGCAAAAAGGCGCCGCCGGAGTCGACTAGGTAAATACAAGGAAGACCGTTTTCAAAAGCGATTTCTTGTGCGCGCAGATGCTTCTTCACCGTCATTGGGAAGTAAGTGCCGCCCTTAACCGTCGCATCGTTAGCAACAATCACGCACTCTGTCCCATGAATAACACCAATGCCAGTGATTACACCTGCACCTGGCGCCTGACCTTCATACATATCCCAGGCCGCCAAAGTCGAAAACTCAAGGAAGGCCGTCCCCCCATCGACGAGAGCTTCAATGCGCTCTCGTGCTGTCAACTTCCCGCGGGCTTTGTGTTTTTTGGTTGCGTCCTCGCCACCACCTTGTTTTACCAGCTCCACACGTTCACGCCACTCTCCAACGATGTTGAGCATCGCCTCCCGATTGGCTTTGAAGTCCGCTGAACTTGTATCAATATGACTTTCCAAAATTTCCATAAAACCCTTTAGCCTTGTCCGCTTAATGCGGGCGTGTGTTTGAAACTTAAGTGCAGTTGCAGTTCGGCCACCGCCTGGTCATGGTCATCAAAAACTTTAAGCTCCGCCTCGGCCTTGGCTTCGCGATGTTCCCGCAGGGCCGCTAGCACCATCTCGCGCGTCGTCTCAGGCAGCTCCATACGCACACGGCAGTCTTCTGTTTGGTTCTTGAAGAAGTCCGCCTCAACACGAGAAACTGTCACTTCAAAAGTTCCAATCGGAGCGTGACGCATCCACAACAATTTCGCCGCTTCAATAGCGGCTGTGGTGATCGCGCCTTCGTGCATTTGCTTCACCTCGCTCAAATTGCGAGTGCGCGCGGGAATCACCATTTCAACTTGAGTGTCTGACAAACGAGAAATTCTCAAACCCATACCCGCCGAAAAAGGTCTTACCATATCCAGCGCATAACTCAAGGCAGCATGAGACGCCTTCGGAGACACCTCCTCAAGCAACGCCGCCAGATCCGCAGCGCTCAGACGAATGCCTCGGTCTTCGAGTTGGCTTTTGAGGCCCTCTTTGGCCGTTTGCAGTTGCTGACGCAGATTTTGTTCCAGCTCAATCCCTTTAGACATTAAGATTGTCAGCCATTGTTGATTCATGAGATATCCTCTCTGCACGAATGTTGAAAAAAACGGAATATCATGGTCGGATAAGGATGTCAGTTTTATCACACTGAGTAAATAGAGAGAGGACTCTAGAGATGAAGAAAATTGTTAGTCTCATCGTTTTCATTGCCGCACTTGTTTGGACTTGGAATGTTATCCATACTTCTCAAGCCGTGGGATTTGAGACGCACTCCGGCATTCAGGTTAAGCTTGCGGAACTTATTGAAAATACGCTCGCGACCAAGAAACCTCACGCTAAAGATCTTTCGATCACAAGACTTTGGACAGAGTCTTTGGGCGACAACAAGGTTCGCGCCGTTTTTGCCTATAAGTTCATCGATACGACCGAAGGGGGCGAAGCCCTCGAACAAGTGATCGAAGGCGAAGCGATTCTTCATCGTGAACCCTCTGAAAGTGCCAATGTCGACAAGTGGACCCTTCAGTCAGTGAAAACAACCAACGATATCGTAGTTTTCACAGAGGGCTCAACAATCACTCCTGGTGAAGAAGCCCCTGACTCTGCGCAAACACCGGCCCCCACAGCAACACCCGCGCCCACTGGGGCACCTCACAAGTAATGCCTATTCCCACACAGTTCATCCAGATTGATGAAGAGGGTTACGGTCTAAGCCGCGAGGTTCGCATCCAGGACCCTCTTGTGGGACAAGAAATTCTGCAAAATTTAAAACTTCACGAAGGTGGAACTCTGCTTTCAACGATCGGGGACACTCCCGTTATCGTCGAAGCCTTCGATGAACCCTATGTTGCTTTACAGGTTCAGGTGAAAGACGGCGCGTGGGAAATCTCTCTTCCCTACGGTGTTCACTTCGCATTTTCATTAGAATCATTGTCTCTGGATGAGTGGGATCGTTTTCACGGCTACACTGCAAATAAAATTCCCTTTGTGATGTCTCGCAAAGCCCAAGCAAACTTCTTCAATATGCTTGATGGATTTGGCGACGACTTCATTGAATTCCAGGGAAAAACTTACGAGATTCCCGAGTACTGGCCCTCCAATCAAGACGTAGAAAAAGAACGTTATTGGAGTCAGATTTATGAAACAGAACCCAATCCCGGCTGGAACTTAGGCGAAGCCGCCGAAGCCCTCAAAGACATGCTTCCGCGCCTCAAAATCTCGCGTTCTCGCATTCTTGTTTTGGGCTGTGGAGAAGGGCACGATGCCGCCTTCTTCGCGCAAGCCGGTCACGTGGTGACGGCCGTGGATATTTCTCCGCAAGCGATTGAAAGAGCCAAAAAGAATTATGGCCACCTTGAAAATCTGCATTTCGTAGAAGCCGATCTTTTCAAACTTCCACGGGAGTTCGATCAGGCCTTCGACGTCGTATTTGAACACACTTGTTATTGCGCGATTAATCCCGCCAAGCGCCAAGACCTTGTTAAAGTATGGAACCGGGTTCTTGTCAGTGGCGGCCACCTTATGGGCGTCTTCTTTGCTTTCGAAAAAAGACAGGGGCCCCCTTACGGCGGCACCGAGTGGGAACTTCGCCAACGCCTTAAGTCTTCTTATCACCCCATCTTCTGGGGGCGCTGGCAAAAATCCGTCCCTCGCCGCCAAGGAAAAGAACTTTTCATCTATTGCAAAAAAACCTAGAGGTACCTTCCGGAGGTGTGTATGCATATTGAGTTTACTCAAGCGGACGACAGTCACGTGGACAGTCTTGTTGAACTTGTGAACTCGGCCTATCGCGGAGAGAGCTCCAAAGTGGGCTGGACGACCGAGGCCGATATTTTGGGAGGCCAACGCACTGACGCCGAAGGCATCCAAGAGCTGATCAACAAAGAAGATTCCGTTATTTTGATTGCTGAAGACGATGATAACGGAGACCTCTTAGGTTGCGTTCATTTAGAAAAACAAAACGCCAAATGTTATCTGGGAATGCTCACCGTCGATCCCTCTTTGCAAAACAAGGGAATTGGCAAGATGCTCCTGACTGAGTCGGAAGCTCTTGCACAATTCTGGGATTGTACTAGCATTTTTATGACGGTGATTTCAGCGCGATCAGAGCTTATTGCTTGGTATGAAAAACACGGCTTTCGCAAGACCGGAGAAAAGAAACCCTTCCCCTATGGAGATGAACGTTTCGGACTTCCGAAAGTTGAAGGACTTGAATTCATCGTCCTGGAAAAGAAGGTCTAAAAAAGAGTCGATCACGGAGGTTCTTATGATCAAAGGATTGATCTTATTTTTATCGTTCCTCACGGCCCTCACGGCCCAGGCCAAATACGAAATCCCTGACGATAAAAATGTCATGCACCACTTTGGCGAATGTCGGGCCGAGTTTCTACCGCCTCAGTTTCATCTTTTTGTCTGGAATATTAAAAAGGCCGAAGCCAAGGATAATTGGGCTCGGGACTTTCAACATTTTGTTTCTAATGCAGACGTCGTCCTGATCCAAGAAGCCATGATGGATGGCTACATGCCATCGGTCGCCCTTCGTCACAAAGAGTTCTGTTGGGATTTTGCCGCCAGCTTCATTGACAACGACCGCAACCCCACCGGCGTTATGAATGGCTCCCCCACAGTTCCTTTATCCCTGCACTTTCTTCGCAGTCCCGGTCGCGAACCTGTCATTAAGACACCCAAGATGGTGATTGTCGGCGAATACGCCCTGGCCAACATGAAAGACACCCTTCTGGTCGCCAATATCCACGGCCTCAACTTCGTCAAAGATCAGCAAAACCGGGAACAGATCGAACAAGTAGCGTCCTTCCTAAAAGGCCACCGTGGACCCATTATCTTTGCGGGAGATTTCAACACCTGGAATGGCAACCGCCTCAAGTACTTGGATGAGATTTTAGGGGCTATTGGCTTAAAAAAGCTCCCCTTTGAAGGCGACAACCGCCGTTTTAAGTTGGATCACATCTATGTTCGGGGCCTTGAGGCCACTCAGACCGACCTCTATAATGATATCGAAAGTTCCGATCACAAACCGATCTCTGCCGACTTCCGTATTCGCTAGGAGTTGGCTTAGAAATCACACCTCGGGAAGTAATTCATTTTTCGCATAATAACTTCCCTTCTATGTATTAAAATTTCTCTCATTTTGAGCGCATAGTCATCCTCGTTGGAGGTTGTTATGTCATTTAAAACTGCTGCATTCGCACTTTTGAGTCTTCTCGTTTCCTCCATCACTTTTGCAGATCAGATGGGCCCTAACGGAGATAAATTCTACGAAGAAGCTGCCCACTTTGAGAATGCTTGCCAACAAGATCCCTGCAAAGCTCCCTACTCGAAGCAACTCGTTTACGATCAACGCAATAAATTCACAAAGATTTCAGCCCAAACTCGAGACGCCCTTAAAAAAGTTGCGGTGGACCAAGCCCAAATATGGGGCGACACCATTCTTGAAGGGGACTACTACTCTTCGGGTCGCACTCGCCTAGATCAAGTTATCGGTTTTTATAAAGATAATCAGCTTGTCGGCTACAAAATTCAGTACTCCGAAAAAGCTTGGTACACCGGCAACTGCGACTTCAACGGAAAAAGAGAGTCTCTTAAAAACTGCCAAGAAGGTCGTATTGTTGAGGGCAGCTATGTTTCTCCCGATACTCAAACTTATTTTAGCGACGAAGAACGTTACGCTGAGTTTTCTTTTGCCGAGAAGTAGTCTATAGTCATCGCCAGCATGGCGATAGTAATAGAAACCAAAGATCTCACCCGCGTCTATAAGACCTACCAAAAGCCCGAAGGATTTATCAATTCTTTGCGTGGCTTTGTTAATCGTAAATACGTCTCAAAGGTAGCCCTTGAAAAAACCACTCTGCAAATTGAGTCCGGCCAGATTGTCGGACTGGTCGGCGCCAACGGAGCCGGAAAGACCACTCTTTTAAAAATTCTTTCTGGGCTTGTTACTCCCACTAGTGGCGAAGCCCGGGTTCTGGGTTTTACTCCATGGGAACGAAAGAATGATTTCCTTCGCCAGATCAGCATCCTCTTAGGGCAGAAGAACCAACTTTGGTGGGACATTTCTCCTGCTGATTCCTATGCTTTGCTGGCGCGCATTTACGATTTAGATCCCGCACAAGCGCGCAAAAGAGTCGAATACCTGTCTGAGATGCTTCAGTGTTCCCATGTTCTACACACTCAACTGCGTCGCCTCAGCTTGGGAGAGCGCATGAAGATGGAGATCATCGGGGCCCTTTTACACGAACCTAAAGTTTTGTTTTTGGATGAACCCACCATCGGCCTGGACATTGTCGCCCAAGAAACCATTCGTGAGTTCCTAGATCAATACGTGAAAGAAAAAGGTCCCACGGTGATTTTAACCAGTCACTACATGGATGATATTGCTAAGCTGGCAGACAAACTTCTTTTAATCAGCAAGGGCCATATCGTCTATCAAGGAACCGTTCCCGAATTTGTTACGAAGTCCAACACTGAGATGGCTGAAGATGAAGAGGTAGATTTTGAAGAAGTCATTCGTCGTTTTTTGGAGACGGAATCTCGCGTTCGCTAAACTGGCGATCGTCTCCAATTTAGAATATCGACTGAACTACTTTGTGGATGCTCTTTTGCAACCCACACTGACCACCGGCATTGAAATGCTGTTGTGGTTTGCCGTCTTTGCGGGCGCGGGCACCTCCGAAATCGCCGGGTTCGGCCGAGAGTACTATCTAGCCTATGCGATGTGGGCGGCTTTTTTTGCGCGTATTTGCACCAGTTGGATGTATGAAACCCGCATGATTCAAGAAATTGATTCTGGCAGCATCAATAGCCTTTTGGTTCGTCCAATGAGTTTTTATGAATATTATTTTTCCCAACTCATGGGCTATAAGTTTGTCACCACGATTGTTTCTATGATGGTCCCCCTGATCGCCATAAACTTTTTCGATCTTCCCACCAAGTTCGAACGCTTGCCCTTGGCTTTTGCCTTAGAGTTTTACTATCTGATCCTGGTTCATTCGATCAGCTTTGTGATTGCCTCCTCGGCCTTTTACTTAAATAAAGTCTATGCTTTGACCGGGGCTAAAAATCTTGCGCTTTGGCTTTTCACCGGAGAACTTTTCCCATTAGATCTTATGCCTGAGCCCTTTAAGTCCGCTGTCATTGCCCTGCCCTTCAGCGCGGGAGTTTATGTTCCAGTGGGATATCTCACCGGGCGCCTTGAAATCTCATCCGTATGGCAAGCCTTTGGCTCTATCACCATCGGCATTGTGCTCGTCAATGCCCTGGGGATTTGGATGTGGAAAAAGGGCGTGAATGTCTATTCAGGAACGGGAGCCTAAGATGAAAACTTTAAAAAAGTATTTCTCTTTGTACCTGGCTCTGTTTCGAACAAGTTTCATCGCGGACCTGGAGTACCGAGTCAACTTTCTTACTCGCATCGCCACGGACATCTTTTGGTATTTTGCCCAGATTATGACCTTTGAGGTTTTATTCCGCCACACACCTAAAATCGGCGATTGGAATTTGGAACAGATGCGGGTGTTTTTGGGCGTTGTCTTTGTCGTCGATGGTCTTTATATGATCAT